>JBJMNM010000173.1:0-17888 GCA_045804305.1 Gemmatimonadaceae bacterium
CGGTGGCGAGCGGGAGCAGCTGCTTGGGGCGCGCCGGCGTGCTGACGGGCCAGAACCGCGAGCCCACACCGCCGGCGAGGATGACCGCCCAGCGCGTCACGGGCTGCCGGCGCCGGGCTCCTCGAGGGAGTACCCTGCCAACTCGGCGGCGCGCGCGTACAGCTTCTTTGGGCTGAACGGCTTGGTAAGGAACTCACTCGCGCCCAGCTCCATCGCCATGTGATGCTGCTGCTCCTGGCCCGCCGCGGTGAGCACGATCGTCGGCACCTGCTTGAGCCGATCGTCGCGCTTCATCTCCGCCAGCACGTCGAGGCCGCTCAGGTACGGCATCATCAGGTCGAGCAGGACGAGGCCGATGTCGCCATCCCGTCGCAAGACCTCGAGCGCCTCGCGGCCGTCGTAGGCGAGCGTGACGCGAAACGGACCCTGCTCGAGCTTCATCTTGATGATGCGCCCGATGTGCGGCTCGTCGTCGGCGACGAGCGCATGCGTCAGCGGTGTCTTCGGCACGCTAGACCAGGGCCGCGATCTGCTCGCGGTTCCGGCGCAGCTCGAACAGCAGCTGGCCGATGTTCGCCTGCGGGCGGACCAGCACCAGCAGGATCGCGTCGGCGCTGAGCACCGACGCAATCGCGAGCCCGTCGCGATACTCGAGCACCGAGGTGAGCAGGGGTCCGCGCTTCGCCGCAACACCAAGTTCGTCCGCGGGTGCTATGATCGCCGGGATGCGCGCCGCCAGGTCCTCGGCGTCGACACCGGGGACCGTCTGACTGTCGATCAGGAGACCGTCGCGGCCGAGAACCACCGCTGCCTCCACTCCTTCGCGCTGCCGAATCGCGCCCACGAGGTCGCGGATGCTGGCCATGCCTTCTCCGTCGGAAAGTGCAGCGGAAGCATAAGCCCGAGGGGGGTGAAGTCAAGCGACGCATTCGCTTGAGTTTGCCCGCGTCCGCGCCTATCCTACGGCAGCCACCACATCGTCACGCCCCGCTCCGACTTCATGCTGCCGACCCGCTCGCTGCGCGTCGCCATGGTAGCCCTCGTTGCCGTCCTCGCCGCGTGCGGCGATCCGACCAAGCCGAAGGCCTTCCAGGTGAACGCGCTCAGCACATATGTGCTCTCTCCGTTCACCGGCGCGCCGGTGACTGCGGCCACCGCGATCAATTTCCTCGGCGGCGCCACGCGCGCGAGCTCCGCGTTCAACTTCGACGTCGCGTTCGATCTCGACACGGACGGCAGGACGCTCGTGTATCCGGTCCGCACCGTGGGCGGCGCGCTGGCCAATCTCGAGCGCGCCTATCTGGGACAGTCGCAGCTGCCACGCGTGGGACTGCAGATCGTGCCGGGCACCTTCGAGTCGCTCACCGAGGTGCCCGAGACCGGCTACGACACGCTGTCCATCCAGAAGCTCGTGCCGGGCGCCGTGATGGCGGTCAACGTGCTCGACCCGAGCTGTGCATTCAGCCTGGGGGGCACGACCATCGCCGCCAAGATGACGGTCGACAGCGTGAACGCGTCGACCCGGAAGATCTATCTCCGCGCGGTCGTCGATCCCAACTGCGGCTACTTCTCGGTCGTGCCCGACTCGATTCCCACGCGCTGAGCTTTCCACTCGCCGATGCACGACCTCAAGCTGGTCCGCGAGCGCCTCGACGATCTTCGCGAGGCGATGCGGCGGCGCGGCGCGCTGGCCGCGCTCGGGCCGCAGCTCGATCGGTGTGAGGCCCTCGAGCGCGACCGCCGGCTGCTCATCCAGGCGGTGGAGGAGCGCAAGGCTGCCCGCAACGCGGGCTCGCAGGAGGTCGCGCGACGCAAGAAGGCGGGCGAGCCTGCCGACGACCTGATCGCGCATGGGCGCGCGCTCGGTGAGGAGATCGGCCGCCTCGACAGCGAGCTGGGCGCGGCCGAGCGCGAGCTGACCGGCATCCTGATGGAGGTGCCGAACATCACCCTGCCCGACGTGCCCGCCGGCGACGAGGAGCGGAACGTCATCGTCCGCACGTGGGGCGATCCACGTCCGTCGGACGGAGTGAGGCCGCACTGGGAGATCGCATCGGCCTTCGGGCTGTTCGACCTCGAGCGTGCTACCAAGGTGAGCGGCTCCGGCTTCGCGGTCTTTCGCGGCCAGGGCGCGCGGCTCGTGCGCAGCCTGCTCACCTTCTTCATGAACGTGCATGCCGACGAGCACGGCTACGAGGAGGTGTGGCCGCCCGCGCTCGTGAACCGCGCGAGCATGACCGGCACCGGGCAGCTCCCCAAGTTCGAGGACGACGCCTACAAGATCGAGGGCGACGATCTTTTTCTTGTCCCCACCGCGGAAGTCCCGGTCACCAACCTGTATCGTGACGAGATTCTCGACGCGGGGAAGTTGCCGATGGCCTTTTGCGCCTACACGCCCTGCTTTCGCCGGGAGGCTGGCTCCGCGGGCAAGGACACACGTGGCATCCTCCGCATGCACCAGTTCGACAAGGTGGAGCTCGTCCGCTACTGCTCTCCCGAAGAGTCGGAGAACCAGTTGGAGCTCATGCTGAGCCACGCGGAGTCGATGCTCCGGCGGCTCGGGCTGCCATACCGCGTGAAGCTGCTCGCCGCGGGCGACACGGGGTTCTCGAGCGCCAAGACCTACGACCTGGAAGCATGGGCGCCCGGCGTGGGTGCGTGGCTGGAGGTGAGCTCGGTCAGCACCTTCACCGATTTCCAGGCGCGACGCGCGAACATCCGGTACTCGCCGAGGAAGGGCGAGAAGCCGCGCTTCGTGCACACGCTCAACGGCTCGGGGCTCGCCTTTCCGCGGACCATCGCCTGCCTGCTGGAGCACTATCAACAGGCCGACGGCGGCGTCGTCGTGCCCGACGTGCTGCGCTCGTCGCTGGGGACCGACCGGCTCGGCTAGCCGATGCGGCGCGGCGGTCCCGAGCTGCTCGTCGTGCTCTTCCTGGCGATCCTGCTCTCGTCGTACGTGCTGTACACGCAACGCGTCGTGCGCGAGCTCCGCGGTGAGGCGCTGCGGTCCAGCCGGATGTACGCGCGGGTCTTCCGCGCCCAGAGCGACACGAGCGAGAATGCCGGCACGCAGGCGCTGTTCGACCTCTCCAAGAGCATCCGGGAGCAGGGCGTGCCACTCATCGTCACCGACAGTGCCGGCCGTCCCACCGCGCACGCCAACCTGCCGGTCGAAGTGGCGGAGGACGAGAGCCGCGTGCGCGAGTACGTCCGCGAGCTCGATCGCCAGAACGCTCCCGTGGTGGATTCCCTCGTGGGGCAGATCCACTACGGCAACACGCCGCTCGTGAAGTGGCTCGGCATCATCCCCGCTTTTCAGGCCGCCACCGCGTTCGTGCTTCTGCTCGCCGCGGTCTCCATCGTCCGCGCCCACGGCAATGCGGAGCGCGAGCGCGTATGGGCCGGCATGGCGCGCGAATCGGCGCACCAGCTCGGCACGCCGCTGTCCAGCCTTGCCGGCTGGATCGAGCTCCTGGAGGAGCGGGCACGCGACACGACGACGCTCTCCGCGGCCACGAACATGCGCGCCGACCTGGAGCGTCTCGATCGCGTGGCGCATCGCTTCGAGCGCATCGGGCGGGAGCGGCCGGGAGATCAGGTGGAGCACGTGGAGCTGAACGCGCTCGTGGAGCGCATCAGCATGTACTTCCGGGCCCGCGTTCCCACGCTCGCGCACACCGTCGCGATCGACGTTGCCGCGCATCCCGAGCCGGTCTCGGTCCACGGCGATCCGGTGCTGCTCGAGTGGGCGCTGGAGGTGCTGGTGAAGAACGCGATCGATTCGCTGGCCGGCCGCGGTGGCCGCATCGCCGTCGCCGTGCAGGGCCGCACGAAGGGCGGCGCCATCATCACCGTGGCCGACGACGGACCGGGCATCCCGCGCGACCTCCGGGCGCGCATCTTCGAGCCGGGATTCTCGACGAAACAGAGCGGATGGGGGATCGGCCTGTCGCTCGCGCGGCGCATCATCCAGGAGAACCACGGCGGTACGCTACGGCTCGCGTCCGCCGACCGCGGCGCGACGTTCGAGATTATCTTACCATGATGGATATTGCGACTGACGATCCGCTGCTCGAGGGGCTGAACCCGGCGCAGCGCGAAGCCGTGCTGTACGTCGACGGCCCGCTGCTCGTGCTCGCGGGCGCTGGCTCCGGCAAGACGCGCGTGCTCACGACTCGCCTGGCGCGGCTGATCGACCAGCACGGCGTGGATCCGAGCCGCATTCTGGCCGTCACGTTCACCAACAAGGCCGCTGGTGAGATGAAGGCGCGCATCGCGCGGCTCCTCGGACGGGCGCCGGGTGGGGCGGCACCTGGAGGCCGGCCCGGGAGCATGTGGATCGGCACCTTCCACTCGATCGGCGCGCGGATGCTCCGCGCGGCGCCGCACCTCGTGGGCCGCACGCCGTCGTTCACGATCTACGACCAGGACGACACGCAGAGCGTCGTGAAGCGGATCATGGAGCGGAACCGGCTGAACACCAAGCAGTTCACACCGCGTGGCGTACAGGCCGCCATCTCCGATGCCAAGAACGGCCTCGTCTCGCCGGACGAGTACGCGAACCTCGCGATGGACCCCTTCTCGCGCGCCGTCGCCGTCGTGTACCGGGAGATGGGCGAAGCGCTGCGCATCGCCAACGCGGCGGACTTCGACGACCTGCTCGTGCTGCCGGTGCAGATGCTTGCCGAGAATCAGGCCGAGCGCGAGAAGTATCAGCGCCGCTTCCGCTACCTCCTGGTCGACGAGTATCAGGATACGAACCGGGCGCAGTATCAGCTCGTGAAGCTGCTCGCCGGCGGCCACGGTAATCTCTGCGTCGTCGGCGACGACGATCAGTCGATCTATGGCTGGCGCGGCGCCGACATCCGCAACATTCTCGACTTCAACAAGGACTTTCCCGAGGCGCACACCGTGCGGCTCGAGGAGAACTATCGCAGCACCCCCGAGGTGCTCGATCTCGCGAACGTCGTGATCAGCGCGAACAAGGGCCGTATGGGCAAGACCCTTCGGCCCACCCGCGGCAGCGGTGAGCGCGTCACGGCCGTGCGCTCGCTGGACGAGCGCGACGAGGCCGACTTCGTCGTCGAGGAGCTGACCACGCGCCGCGCGCAGTCGTCGGACATGACGCTGCGCGACTTCGCCGTCGTCTACCGCACCAACTCGCAGAGCCGCGCGCTCGAGGAGGCGCTGCGCAAACGGGCGATCGCGTACCGACTCGTAGGGACGGTACGAATCTACGACAGACGCGAGATCCGCGACCTCATGAGCTATCTCAAGCTCATCGCCAATCCGTCCGACGACGAAGCCTTCCGCCGCGCCGTGGCCGTGCCCAAGCGGGGGCTCGGCGACACGACCATCGAGTCGCTGTCGGTCGCGGCGCGCGGTGTCGGTATTCCCATGCTCGCCGCCGCCACGCGCCCGGAGCTGCTCAGCGCCATCCGGCCAGCCGCGCGCGGCGCCCTCGAGGAGTTCGCCGCGCAGATCGCGAAGTTCGCCGAGTCGGCTCGCGAAGCGGCGGTCGACGAGCTGCTCCGCGAGGTCGTCGACGGCATCCGCTACGACGAATACCTTCGCGCGGAAGGACCCGAGTCGGCCGACCGGCTCGATAACGTGCGCGAGCTCATCACCAGTGCCGCCGAGCAGGTCGCGGACGAAGAGGGCGAGGTCGGGCTCACGCCGCTCGACCACTTTCTCCAGCGCGCCATGCTCGTCGCCGAGCTCGACAAGCTCGGTCCCGACGCCGACGCGGTCACCCTGATGACGCTGCACAACGCCAAGGGGCTCGAGTTCCCCGTCGTGTTCATCACCGGCCTCGAGGACGGTCTGTTCCCGCTCGCGAAGGCGTACGACGATCCCAAGCTGCTGGAAGAGGAGCGGCGTCTCTTCTACGTGGGAATCACTCGTGCGGAGCGGAAGCTGTTTCTCACGCACGCCGAGGAGCGCCGCCGGAACGGGGAGTTCATGCCGTCCAAGCCGTCCAGCTTTCTCGCGGCGATCCCCGAGGACATGCTCGAGCAGCGGAAGACGATCAAGGTGCGCAGCTCCGGCCGCTCCTTCATGCAGTCGCTCGGCGGGGGCAGCCAGTGGGGCAACTCGCGCCGTCGTCCGGGCATGATGGACACGGATCTGCGCTCCGCCGTCATCGACGACGAGGCGGGATTCCCGCCGAGCGCCGCGATGCGGCGTCCGGGTCGTCCCGTCACGCGTGCGCCGAGCTTCGACGACGCGGAGGCGTCGCAGGATGCCGCCGTGATTGCGGTGGGCGCGCGGGTGAAGCATCGCAAGTTCGGCAGCGGCGTGATCGCGGAGCTGGCTGGCGCCGGCCGCGACCTGAAGGCGAAGATCGACTTCGACGACGAGGCCATCGGACGGAAGACGCTCGTCGTGGCGCAGGCCAACCTGGAACGGGACATCGACTAGTGGCGGTGACGATCGACGACGTGCGGCACATCGCCTCGCTCGCGCGCCTGGGGCTGACCGACGAGCGCGCCGCGAAGCTCATGGTCGAGATGAACACGATTCTCGGGCACATGGACGAGCTCTCGAAGGTGGACACGACCGGGGTACAGGAAGCGATCGGCGTCGGCGCGCGGGGGCTGCCCGTTCGCCCCGACGGCGGCGCGCCCATCCCGCTCGTCCGCTCGCTCGAGGCGTTCGCTCCCGCCATGCGCGATGGCTTCTTTCTCGTGCCGCGACTGTCCACGCACGAGACGCCGGAGGAACCGTGACCGCGCCGACCGAGCGTCGTTCGGCGTCGCAACTGCACGATGACACGTCGGCCGGCCACACGACTGCCGCTGCCACCGTACGGAGCGCGATCGCCCGCGCGCGTGAGGTGAAGTCGGGACCGGAGGGACTGAACATCTTCGTCTCGCTCGACGAGAAGTTCCTGACCGAGCACGCGTCCCACGCCGCCGAGCAGCTCACCGACACCGAGCCGGGGCTGCTGCTCGGCGTGCCGGTCGCGATCAAGGACAACATCGCCACGCTGCATCACCCCACGACCTGTGGCTCGCGCATCCTCGCCGGATACGTGAGCCCGTACGAAGCGACGGTCGTGACGCGTCTTCGCGCCGCGGGTGCGGTGCCCTTCGGCAAGACGAACATGGACGAGTTCGCGATGGGCTCGTCCACCGAGAACAGTGCCTACGGCCCGACGCGGAATCCGCTGGCGCCGGATCGCGTGCCTGGGGGATCGTCGGGCGGCTCGGCGGCCGCCGTGGCCGCGGGCATCGTGCCCGTCGCGCTCGGCTCCGAGACCGGCGGCTCCGTACGGCAGCCCGCCGCGTTCACAGGCATCGTCGGCGTGAAGCCGACCTACGGACGCGTGAGCCGCTTCGGCCTCGTCGCGTTCGCGTCGTCGCTCGATCAGGTGGGCGTGTTCGGGGCAACCGTGGACGACGCGGCGCGCGGGCTCCAGGTCATCGCGGGCCACGACACGCTCGACTCCACCTCTGCCGAGCTGGCGGTCCCCGAGTATTCGCGGGCGCATGCCCGGCCGGTGAAGGGGATGGTCATCGGACGTCCGCGTGAATATTTCCCCGCCTCGCTCGACGCCCGCATCCGCGAGCGATGCGATGCCGCGCTCGAGCGGCTGCGCGCGCTGGGGGCCGAGATCCGCGACGTCTCACTGCCACATACGGAGCTGGCGATCCCCGTGTACTACATCGTGGCGCCAGCCGAGGCATCGTCGAACCTCGCGCGGTTCGATGGGGTGCGGTACGGCCTCCGCATCGAGGGCGACGGGCTGCGCGGCATGTACGAGGCGACTCGCTCCAAGGGATTCGGCCCCGAGGTGACGCGCCGCATCATGCTCGGCACCTATGTGTTGAGCGCCGGCTACTACGACGCCTACTACCGGAAGGCGCAGCAGGTGCGCACGCTGA
Organism: Gemmatimonadaceae bacterium; assembly: GCA_045804305.1. Lineage (GTDB taxonomy): Bacteria > Gemmatimonadota > Gemmatimonadetes > Gemmatimonadales > Gemmatimonadaceae > AG11. The sequence continues at coordinate 7,890 of JBJMNM010000173.1, forward strand.
TCGCCCATGACTTCAGCAAGGTGTTCAGCAGTGGCGTCGACGTGTTGTTCACGCCCACGACGCCCACGCCGGCCTTCGAGCTCGGCGCCATCTCCGATCCGTACGAGATGTACCTGAGCGACATCTTCACGGCGACCGCCAACCTCGCGGGCGTGCCGGCGATGTCGCAGCCGATCGGGCGCGTGGATGGCTTGCCGGTGGGCGGACAGTTCATGGCCGCCCACTTCGACGAGGAGAAGATGTTCACCGCCGCGTACGCGCTCGAGGCCGCGCTCGGCGCGGAGGCGTCGGCATGAGCGCGCCAAACACGGCATCGCTGCTCGCCGACTGGGAGATGGTCGTCGGGCTCGAGGTGCACGTACAGCTCAAGACTCGCAGCAAGGCGTTCTGCAGCTGCTCCACGCAGTTCGGGGCGGCGCCGAACACCAACGTGTGTCCGGTGTGCCTGGCGCTGCCGGGTGCGCTACCCGTGCTCAACGAGCGCGCCGTGGAGCTCGCGACCCGTGCCGCGCTCGCCGTCAACTGCACCGTGAACCCGGTGTCCGTGTTCGCCCGGAAGAACTACTTCTATCCCGATCTGCCGAAGGGCTATCAGATCTCCCAGTTCGACCGTCCGCTTGCATCGGATGGTCACGTGGAGATCGGCATGCGCAGTGATGGCTCGCCCATTCGCATCGGCGTCACACGCGTGCACATGGAGGAGGATGCCGGCAAGTCGATCCACGATCGCTTCCCCGGCGTCACCGCCATCGACCTCAATCGCTCCGGCGTTCCGCTCATCGAGATCGTGAGCGAGCCCGACATGCGTTCGGCCGAAGAAGCCGGCGCCTACCTCCGTGTGCTCAAGCAGATCCTCGAGTACATGGACGTGAGCGACGTGAGCATGGAAGAGGGCAGCCTGCGTGTGGACGCGAACGTGAGCGCGCGCCGTCGCGGCGAGACGAAGCTCGGCACGAAGACAGAAGTGAAGAACATGAACTCGTTCTCCGGCGTGGAGCGCGCGCTCGAGATGGAGTTCAAGCGGCAAGTCGGCGTGTTGACCTCGGGTGGCGAGGTCGAGCAGCAGACCATGCTCTGGGACGGAGCGACTGTGCGGCCGAGTCGCACCAAGGAAGGGAGCCACGACTACCGGTATTTTCCCGAGCCGGACCTCCCGCCGCTCGTGCTCTCGATCGACTGGATCGCGCGCATGACGCACGCCCTCCCCGAGCGTCCCGCCGAGCGGCGCAGGCGCTTCATGGAGGAATACCGACTCGGCGAGTACGACGTGGAAGTGCTCTCCGCGAATCCGCGCCTGGCCGACTACTACGAGTCGGTCGCGCGCGCCCACGGCGATCCGAAGGCCGCGGCGAACTGGGTGATGGGCGAGGTGCTCGCTCAGCTCAAAGTCACCGCGCAGGACGTCGGCACCTTCCGGGCGCGTCCCCACGACCTCGCCGAGCTGCTCAACCTCGTGCGCGACGGCATCGTCAGCCACACTGCGGCCAAGCAGATCTTCGGCGCCATGGTCGCCACCGGCGATCCGCCGGCGCAGATCGCCGAGCGCGAGGGGCTCATCAAGGTGGACGACGACTCGCAGCTCTCCGGCTGGCTCGACGAGGTCATCGCCGAGATGCCGAAGGAAGCCGAGCGTTATCGCGCCGGCGAGAAGAAGCTGCAGGGGGTGCTCATCGGCGCGGTGATGAAGAAGTCGAAGGGTCGCGCCGATCCGCGCAGGCTGAATCAGCTGCTGGCGGCGCGTCTCACGTCGTAGAGCGGCGCGCCGAGCGCGCTGGCGTAACCAAGCGAGGAGGCCGGGAGCCCGAAGTGGCGCTCGGCCTCTTCGTTCACCCGCTCCGGCCCGCCACTCCGCAGCGCTTCACGGCGCACCTGCTTGGCGCGCCGGAGCGCGTCGTCGCCCGACGGGTCGAGGCGGTACGGCGAGGACCGGTCGAAGCGCGCCAGGAAGTCGATGATCGAGTCGTACGCCGTGTCGACGTATCGCGCCACGTCCGCGTCGGGCAGATCCCAGCGGCTGTTCTCGGTCATCAGGCCGAAGATGCGCTGCCAGCTCTCGCTGTCCGCGGCGTGCACCATGCCGCGGAAGATCCGGCGATTGGTCTGCGTGCTGAAGATCGTGGGGCTGAGGATGCGATCCAGCAGCCCGTCGGCGCGCGAGTGGTCCATCAGGATCAGGTCGCGTGCCTGCCGCGCGCAGGCCGGCCCAAGGTGCGTCTCGAACCGGCTCTCCCAGTAGCTGTGCCCCAGCGACGAGGTGCTCGCGGTGATGGCGAGCTGCTTGGGCACGAAGTGGTTGTGCGCGATCGCGTCGGCGGCGAGGTGCGCCAGGTAGCCGAGCGCGAACGCCCGCATCGGCTCGTCGGGCGCGGCGTCGTGGATCTCCAGACCGACCGTCCACGAATGACAGTGCCGCCCCGTCGGGACGTACTTCTTCGCGATGCTCGTGTCCGCGGCGATGGACCCGTACAGAAAATCACTCGGGAACGCGCGCAGCAGATCGGCCACGGTATCCGGGAGCTGCGCGAGGGAGCGCAGCACGGCTTCGCCGAGGTAGACGTGGGTCCCCGGGGTCCAGGCGTGGGCGGTGCCGGGCAGGAGCGCGATCAGCACCAGCGCGGCGGCCACCAGACCGCCCAGCCGGACCACGGTCTTCAATCGCGGATCAGACGCCCAGGCGCTTCCGCTGCCGGCGAAGCGCACGACGGAGGTCGCCCAGCTCGGACCGAACGAAGCCATCGATGCGATCGCGCGCCTCGGTGACCGTCTCGCGGACGCTTTCCTCGATCTCGTCGGTGGGGATGCGATCGAGCAGCTCGCCGCCGCGTTCACGGGCCCAGCCCGCACCGGCGGTGGCGCCGGCCAGCGCGCCTCGGCCGGCCCATTTGGCGCCCCGGAGGACCGGAGCCATCGGCCGCTGTCCGGAGGGGCCGCGGCGGAGCAGGAGCGTGGCGGTTGCGCCGATGGCGGCGCCGATGAGCGCCGCGGTGAGCAGATCGTACTGCGCCTCACGCTCCCCCCCAGTCCCGCCGCCGGGGCCGGACTCGCGGACGCGTGGGCCCCGCTTGGGCCGCATCGGGATCGTCGTAGCCATCTTCGTGCTCCTCTGACGCCGGGAGCGACGCGTCGTACGCGTCGTCCACGCCGTCTGCATGGTGAAGCGCGGCGGCGCCCGTGCGCACCCCGCGCACCGTCGCCGCCGTCGCAACGAACATCGATTCCGCTTCCTGCTGCACGACCTCGAGCAGCGCGTTGAACTCCGCGAGCCGCTGCTCCGTGATCTCGCTGGCCTGCTGGAGCCGCTGCGACGCCGTGGCGATCGCCGCGTTCACCTGCTGCACGTCCGTGCGGATCGACGTCGTGATGTAGTTCACGTTGTCGGCGATCGCACTCGCATGCCGCATCAGCGGGTTCACGTCCCCGTATATCCGATCGAGCAGCTCACTGGTCTTCTTGTAGCTCTTCCGGAAATTCCACGCGGCCGGCACGAGCGCCACCGTCAGCACGAGCAGCGTGATGGACATCAGCGCGCTCGCGATCGAGGTGACGGTCTCGAACCAGCCGCGCTCCTGCGCGACCAGCTTCATCGGCAGCGTGTCCACATGCTGCGCGGCCTGCACGAGCAACGACGCGCCGGCGCGCGCGAACGAGTCGACCATCACAACCTGGCTGAGATGAGGGAGCCGGCCGCCCGACAGCCTGGAGCGCACGCGGCGTGACGCTGCCGCCGTCGCTCGGTGTGCAAGGGTAGGGCCAACCGAGCGCGGCACATCGGCATCGTACCCTCGGCGCCGCAGAGGGTCAAGCAGTCGCTGCGCTCGCCTCGCGCCTCGCGCGGGCGCGAAGGGTGCATCGCGACGCCCGCGCCGCTTGACGCTCGCCTGCACCCCGGGGATGTTTCCCGCTTATGTCCGTTGCGGCGCTCCGCCGCGATCTGGTCCCATCGCTCATCTTCGAATGAACGCATTGCAGTTCGTCGTACAGGGAGGGCACACGCTCTCCGGCCGCATCCGCCCGGCGGGGAACAAGAATGCCGCCCTCCCGATCGTGGCCGCCGCGCTGCTCTGCGAAGAGCCGGTCCATCTCACGAACGTCCCCCGCATCAAGGACGTCGAGCATCTGGTGCAACTCGTGAATTCCGTGGGCGCCAACGCAAAGTGGACCGGCCGCAACGCGCTCACCATCCACGCGAAGGTGCTCGATCCCGCGGAGCTGGATCCTGAGCTCTGCCGAAAGATCCGCGCGTCGATCCTGCTCGCCGCGCCGCTCCTCGCCCGCTGCGGGCAGCTGGAGCTCCCCCCGCCCGGCGGCGACGTCATCGGCCGCCGCCGCGTCGACACCCACTTTCTCGCCCTCCAGCAGCTCGGCGCGTCATTCACCCTCGACGCAGCCTTCATCCTCAAGGCCAAGCGCCTCCGTGGCGCCGACGTCTTCCTCGACGAGCCGAGCGTCACCGCGACCGAGAATGCGCTGACCGCGGCCGTCGCCGCCGAGGGCACGACAGTGCTGCGCAACGCGGCCAGCGAGCCGCACGTGCAGGACCTGGCCCACTTCCTCGTGGCCATGGGCGCAAGCATCGAAGGGATCGGCACCAACACGCTCACCATTCACGGTGGCAAGCCGCTGCACGGCTGCACCCACGAGATCGGCCCGGACCACATCGAGGTCGGCTCGTTCATCGGGCTCGCCGCGGCCACGCGCTCGGAGATCACGATCGAGCGCGCCGGTGTGGAGCACCTGCGCTCGACGCTCATGGGATTCGAGCGCCTCGGCGTCGTCTGTCAGATCAAGGGCGACGACCTGATCGTGCCCGCCACGCAGGAGATGAAGATCCGCAGCGATCTTGGCGGCGCGGTCCCCAAGCTCGAGGATCAGCCCTGGCCGGCGTTCCCGGCGGATACGATGTCCATCGCCCTCGTGACGGCCACCCAGTGCGAAGGCGTCATCGTCATTCACGAGAAGATGTTCGAGTCGCGGCTGTTCTTCGTCGACAAGCTGATCGGCATGGGCGCCCGCATCGTGCTCTGTGATCCGCATCGGGCGGTGGTGGTGGGACCGACCAAGCTGCACAGCGGCCGGGTGGAGTCGCCCGATATCCGCGCCGGCATGGCGATGCTCGTGGCCGCGCTGTGCGCGGACGGCGAGAGCACCATCGACAACGTCGGTCAGATCGAGCGCGGGTACGAGCGCATCGACGAGCGTCTTCGCGCGCTCGGCGCCCAGGTGGAGCGCATCGAGGACCGCCGCACCCGGTGAGCGCGGCCGGTTCCGTCGCGATGGACGTGCTTCAGGGCGCGGAGGTGGTGGAACCGTTCGCCCAATGGGGGATCACGGCGTTCACCACCGGCCGCGCGGCCGGCAGCTTCGGCATGCAGACCGCCGAGCCCGTGCGCGATGTCACGGCGCGGTGGACGGCCCTCCGCGCCCTGCTCGGAGGGCCCGCCGCCCGCCTCGCCACGGCTTTTCAGGTCCATGGCGATCGCATCATCCGACATGACGGCGAATGGGAGGGCTTCCTCCGCGGCCCCGAGGCGGACGGGCATCTGAGCCCGCGTCGCGGCACCGCGATGGCGGTTACCGTCGCGGATTGCGTGCCCGTGTTCGTTGCGCACCCGAGCGGCGCCGTCGCCGCCCTGCACTCGGGATGGCGCGGCACCGTGGCCCGCATCACCGAGCGCGCCATCGAACACTTTGGGATGCTCGGCCTCACGGCGGCGGAGGTTCGACTCCACTGCGGACCGGCGATCTGCGGCCGCTGCTACGAGGTGAGCGCCGAGGTATATGCGAAGCTCACCGGCCGCGATCCGGGCAAGTCGAGCACCGTCGACCTCCGCGCCCTCATCGCCGACCATGCACGAGCGCTCGGCGTCCGCGCGATCACGATCAGCCCGCTGTGCACGAAGTGCGACAACGACCGCTTCTTCTCGCATCGGGCGGGCGACGACGGGCGCCAGCTCGGGGTCGTGTCGTCCTGAGCGCGGGTAACTCTCGCGCGGGTCGCAGCTTGACCCGCCCTCCTCGTCAGCTTACGTTAAGTGAGTGGACGTCTTCGGGCCGTCCGCGGAATGTGGGGGATGCTCCCCACATTTTTTTATTCTCGGACGTTGCCTAGAGACAACATGAACGACGAGCTGGAACATGTTGTCACGCAAGGGCTTGATGAGGTTGGCTACGATCTCGTCGAGCTCCGCAAGGGCGGCACGCGCTCGCGGCCGGTGCTCGAGGTGCGCATCGATCGGCGCGATGGGGCGACCGTGACCGTCGACGACTGCGCGCGGGCGTCTCGTGCGCTCGAAGCGCGACTGGACACCGGGGCGCTGGTGTCGGATAGATATGTATTGCAGGTGTCGTCGCCTGGTGAGCGTCCGCTGCGGACGCCTGCCGAGTGGCGTCGCTTCGTCGGTCAGTGGGCCAACGTGCTCGCGCCCGACGCCGGCGGCCGCTTCGAGGGCGAGATCGTGGAATTCGATGAAGGGGCGGCGGCGGTGACGCTGCGCCCCGAACGGGGAGAGGCGAAGCGGATTCCGCTCGCCGCGGTCAAGGAGGCGCGGCTGGCGTTCCGATTTTCATAGAAACAGGTACGGGTCGTCCCAGACGATCCTTTTCAGCGAGGTCAGTGATGGTCAGTTCCGCAGAGATGTTGGCAGCGTTCCGGGAGTTGTCGAACTCCAAGCAGCTCGACAGGACGGAGCTCTACGGGCTTCTGCAGGACGGCTTCATGGCCGCGCTGGCGAAAAAGTACGGCCCCACGGTGCAGGCCGAGGTCGAGATCGACGACGCCAAGGGCGAGATCAAGATCACGGTGTTGAAGACCGTGGTGGAGACCGTCGAGGATCCGGCGCGTGAAATTGCCCTGGAAGAGGCCAAGCTGTTCGACGAAGGCTTCGAGCCCGGCGACGTGATGGAGGAGCCGCTCGACTTCACCGTCTTCGGCCGTGCCGCCATCCAGGCCGCCAAGCAGCGCATCATCCAGCGCGTCCGGGAAGGCGAGCGCACCAAGATCCGCGACGAGTTCGCGTCGCGGGTCGGGGATCTGCTGTCCGGCGAGATCCAGCAGATCGAGCGCGGCAAGCTCGTGGTCATGCTCAACAAGTTCCGCGAAGCGGAGGCGATCATCCCCTACCGCGAGCAGAACCATCGCGAGCATTTCCATCAGGGCGAGCCCATTCGCGCCGTCCTCAAGCGCGTCGAGGAGACGCCCAAGGGACCGCGCCTCATCCTGAGCCGCGCCGACGGATTGTTCGTCAAGGCGTTGTTCAAGCTCGAGGTGCCGGAGATCCAGCAGAACATCGTCGAGATCCGAGCGACGGCCCGCGAAGTCGGCAGCCGGACCAAGATCGCCGTGTTCTCTCGCGACGACAGCATCGATCCCGTGGGCGCATGCGTCGGCCTCAAGGGCTCGCGCGTTCAGACGGTCGTGAACGAGCTCGGCGGCGAGCGCATCGACATCGTGCCCTGGTCCTCCGACCCGGAGCGGTTCGCCAAGCTGGCGCTCGCGCCGGCCAAGGTGGCGCGCGTGTTCAGCGACCCGGTGAGCAAGACCATTCAGGCCGTGGTGGACGAGGACCAGCTCTCGCTGGCCATCGGCCGCAACGGGCAGAACGTGCGGCTCGCCTCGGAGCTGACCGGCTGGAAGATCGATCTCTACTCGAGCCGCGAGTGGCTGGAGAAGGGCGGCGGCGAGCAGCTGTTCGCGCCCCTGCCCGGCGAGGTGGAGAGCGACGCCGCGGCCGACGTGCCGCTCGCCGAGCTCGCGGGCATGCACCCGGCAACGGTCGCGGTCCTCAATGAAGCCGGCTATCGCACGCTGAACGACATCATCGATCTCGAGCGCGATGACTTCCTGCGTCTCGCCGGCATCGCGCCGGAAGAGGCGGATCGGATCATCTCGCTGCTGGACGAGCTGACGACCGAAGAGTCGTCGGCCGACGAAGGGCAGGTGCACTCCACGGACGCGGCGTCCGAGTGACGTTGTCGGCCGTGGACCGTGGGCGGCTGCTGCGCCTCGTGGGCTTGGGGGTGCGCGGCCGCGGCGCGGTGATCGGCGTGGAGCAGGTGCGCGAAGGGGCGAAGAAGAACAAGGTGGCGTACGCCATCGTGGCGATGGATGCGTCGCGGCATAGTCTGGACAAGGTGATCCCGCTCCTGAACGCCAGGCGGGTTAGATTCATCGAGGTACCGAGTGCCGCCGAGCTCGGCGGAGCGGTGGGGCGGGAGACCACTGCCGTGGTCGGGATCGTCGATCGACAGCTCGCGAAAGGCATTCGCGAGCTCGTGGAGTCGGGCTCCGTGGGAGCCCCATAGGAGGCAGGTTTGAGCAAGCTTCGCGTACATGACATGGCTGGCGAATTCGGGATTTCCGCCGACGAAGTGATGGGTCTGCTTCGTCAGATGGACGTGCCCGTGCGCAGCCATTTGAGCCCGCTCACCGACGACCAGGTCGCGCGCGTCCGCGCTCGCTGGGAGCGCGAGAAGCGCGTGCGCGCCGAGAAGCAGGCGGCGCCCCCTGCGCCGGCACGCCGCCGCCGTGGTGCGGCCAGTGCCGCCGTGCCGGAGCCAGTCGCCGTCGCGAAGGACGCGACCGAGACCGCCGCCGAAGCAGCGCCCGTCCGCCGCCGCCGCAAGGCCGCCGACGTGCAGGCCGCCGCCGATGCGGCCGCCGAAGTCGCCGCCGCCGAAGCCGAGGCGAACGAAGTGGTCGAGCGGGCGCAGGCCGCCGAACGGGCTGCACGCGCCGAGCGCGAAGCCGTAGAAGCTGCTCAGGCAGCGGCCCGCGCCGAACAGGCCGCCGCTGCTCGCGCGGCTGCCGAAGCCGAAGAGCGCGCCGCCGCGGAGCGTCGCGCACAGGAGCAGGCCGCCGCTCAGACAACGGCGCCGGCATCCGAGCACAACGGATCTGCGGCCGCGCCCGCGCCCGCGCGTACCGAGCCGCCGCGTCCCTCCGCGCCGTCACCATTGCCGCCCGCGTCGGGTGGCGACCGCCCTCGCCCGCGTCCCATCACGCCGGGCGCTCCGCGTCCGCGCTCGGCGAGCGCCGGCTCGCCGTTCCCGCCTCGTCCGGTCGCCTCGGCGTCCCCGGGCGGATTCGGCGGCGCCACTCGCCGCGATGATCGGCGGCCCGGTGCGGGTGGTCCTCCCGCTGTCGGCGCTGGCACCGGCGCCGGTGCCACCGCCAACCGCAACACCCGGAAGAAGGGGAAGCGCGGATCGGTGGATCAGGAAGTCGTGGACGCGAACATCGCGAAGACCATGGCGTCGATGCGCGGCGTGCCCACACGCGGCGGCCGCATCGACCGGCGTGGCATTCGTGAGGAAGCCGAGGCCATGCGCGCCGCCGAAGTGGAGCGCGAGAAGAAGCTCGTGCGCGTCAACGAGTTCATCACGGTCAGCGAGCTCGCCCAGATCCTGAAGGTGTCGCCCACGGAGATCGTCGGCTTCGCGTTCAAGAACCTCGGCCTCATGATCACTGTCAACCAGCGCCTCGACTTCGATCAGATCGAGATCGTCGCCGGCGAGTTCGGCTTCCAGGCGGTGCGCGAGGACGAGTACCAGGCCGAGGAAGTCGGGACCGTCACCGAAGACACGCCTGAGGATCTGAAGCCGCGGCCGCCGATCGTCACCATCATGGGCCACGTCGACCACGGCAAGACCTCGCTGCTCGACTACATCCGCAAGGCGAACGTGGTGGCGGGTGAAGCCGGCGGCATCACGCAGCACATCGGCGCCTACCACGTCGAGCTGCCGAACGGGAAGATGATCACCTTCCTCGACACCCCGGGTCACGAGGCGTTCACCGCCATGCGCGCGCGCGGCGCTCAGGTCACCGATGAGGTGATTCTCGTCGTGGCGGCGGACGACGCGGTCATGCCACAGACCATCGAGGCGATCTCGCACGCCAAGAACGCGAACGTGCCGATGATCGTGGCGATCAACAAGGTCGATCTTCCCCAGGCGAACCCGATGAAGGTGAAGCAGGATCTTCTGCAGCACGGGGTCGTGCTC
>JBJMNM010000174.1:0-8608 GCA_045804305.1 Gemmatimonadaceae bacterium
ACGGTTCTCGCGGGAGCCGTCACCGCGTGGCTCGTGGCTCGCGAGACGAGCGTCCGACCGGGCGCGGCCTGGGGCGCCGCGGCGGCCGCGCTCTGCGCTGGACTCATGACGACCGCATGGGCCAACGCCACGGAGACCGAGGTCTATGCCGCCGCGCTGCTGCACACTGTGTTGATGCTTGCCTCCGCGGCTCGCGCAATGGACGAGGTCCCGGCGCACGACGACCGCTGGCTGCTGTGCACCGCCTACCTCATCGCCCTCGCCCCGGCAGTGCATCTGAGCGCGCTCGTGGGCGCCCCGGCCGCCATCGCGCTCGCCGCACGCGAGCGAAGTGGTCGATGGCACATCGATCGGGTGCTGCTCCTCGGCGGCGTGCTGGTATCGTCCGCGGGCGTCGGTCGCATGTCGGCCGTCCTCGTGCTGCTCGGTGTGGCCATCGCTGCGGCGTCCCTCGCGGTGCGGCGCTCGCGTGGCGCGGGAAGCGCGCGGCGCGTCGCCTCGCTTGCTTCCGCGGTGGGTCTCGCCGGCCTGGCGGCGACCGCGCTGCTCATCATGCTCGTGCGGGCGCGCCACGATCCGCCGATCAACCAGGGAAATCCGGTCACCCTTGCCGCGTTGGCCGACGTGGTGGCTCGTCGACAGTACGACGTGGCCGGCATGCTGCCGAGGCGCGCGCCAGTATGGCTACAGTTGGCGAACGTCGCGCAGTATGCCGACTGGCAGATCGCCCTCGATTGGGGGCGCGGGATCTTCACCACGCCGGCGCGCGTCGTCGCAACGCTCGCATACGCCGCCCTCGCCGCCGCGGGCGTGCGCGAGATGCGCCGCGACTCGCGGCGGCTGGCCGACGCGCTCCTCGTACTGCTGGTGTGCGGTACGCTCGGCGTGGCCGCGTATCTCAATCTCAAGGCTGGTGCGTCGCTCGGTGCGGGAGTGATTCCGGACGACGCACCTCACGAAGCGCGCGAGCGCGACTACTTCTTCGTGCTGGGGTTCTGGGCATGGGGGTGCTTCTGCGGCTACGGCGCGCTCGCGATCGCGCGCGCGCGGCGCTGGCCGCCGGCCGTTGCGATCGCCGCGGCTCTGATTCTCCTGGTCGGCAACGGGCGCACGGCCGACCGCGCGCACGGCCCCGGCGCGACCGCCGCCCGCACGTTCGCGCGGGCGCTGCTCGAGAGCGCACCCCGCAACGCGGCGCTGTTCGTCTCGGGCGACAACGACACCTACCCGCTCTGGTACGCGCAGCAGGTGGAGGGAGTGCGGCGGGACGTGGTGCTCATCACGCTGCCCCTGTTGCCGGCGGATTGGTATGCGCGGGAGCTGGCGTACCGCATCAGATGGCGCTGGGACGACGACGAGCCTGTGCCGGGGGCCACGTGGCGGAACGAACAGCGGGCGGCGTTGCTGGCGCGGGCGGCGCGCGGTATGGGGCGCCCGATCGCGGCGTCGCCCACGTTGACCGCTCGCGAACGGTCGCTGCTTGGGGCCGGCTGGGTGCTCCGCGGACCGGTCTATGTCTCCGATTCTGCTGAGGTCGGCAGAACGGATCGGGCGTCGGTAGACACAGCGGCGGCGCTGCTCTGGATGAGCGGTGGGCCACCGCGATCCGCGAACGGACCCGGCCTCCCCGACGACGTCGCAGCCGTCATGCTCGACCTCCTCTGGTGCCCATCCGTTGCGCTCATGCGGCCTGGTCCGGCAGCGTCCCGGGACTCGCTTGAAGTGAAGTGCAACCTTCGGTAAATTCGCATGTTATGCCTTTTCAGGACCTCCCGGCACGGCTCGCCGGCGTACGTGAACGGATCGAGCGGGCGCGGCAGCGTGGCGGGTGCGGTCAAACGGTCGCGATCGTAGCGGTGACGAAGACGTACGGCCCCGACGCGGCGGTTGCGGCGTGGGAGGCCGGCCTGCGAGACGTGGGAGAGAACCGCGTACAGGAAGCGATCGACAAGATGGCCCGCGTTGCCATGCCGGTCCGCTGGCACATGATCGGCCATTTGCAGCGGAACAAGGTGAAGCAGCTCGACGGCTTCCATCTCGTGCACTCGATGGACAGTCCCCGTCTCGCGGACGCGCTGTCGGCGCACGGCGGGACGCGAGGCCGGCCGATGGATGTGCTGGTGCAGGTGAACGTGTCCGGCGAGGGGACCAAGGGCGGCTACGAGCCGACCGGGCTGGAGCGCGAGGTTGAACGGTTGCATGCGTTGCCGGGTTTGGTGGTGCGTGGCGTGATGACGATGGCGCCGTTGGGCGCTTCTGAAGCCACGCTTCGCGAGGTGTTCGGCGGCGCACGACGGTGTGGGGAGCTGCTCCGGGCCGCAGGTCATCCGGCCACGGAGCTCAGCATGGGGATGTCGGGCGATTACGAGATCGCGGTGGAAGAGGGCGCCACCCTGGTGCGCCTCGGCACCATCCTGTTCGGAGAGAGAGCCGCCTAATGGACGAGACGTTTCATCTCACGCCGCTCGACGTGCGGCGCTACGACTTCGGGAAGGCCATGCGTGGCTACGACCCGAAGCGCGTCGAGCAGTTCCGGGAACAGGTCGCCGATGAGCTCGAGCGGCTCACCAAGGCGACGGTGGAGCTGGACAGCAAGGCGAAGCAGTTTCACGAGCAGCTGCGGGCGTTCCGCGAGCGCGACAAGGCGCTCAATGATGCGCTCGTGAGCGCGCAGCAGCTGCGCAACGAGATCCGCGAGTCGTCGGAGCGCGAGGCGTCGCTCATCGTGCGCGAAGCGCGAGCCGCCGGCGAGGAGGCACTCGAGGCCGCGCGCACGGAGGTGCGCAAGGTCGAGGCGCAGTTGCAGGAGCTCGAGCGCTCGCGACGCGCGCATCTCGCGCAGCTCCGACACATGGCGGAGCGTCAGCTCGCCGAGATCGCCGCCGCGGAGAGCGAGCAGCTTCCGGCTGCTTCCCTGACTGCTGCGTCGGGCAACAACGAGAATCAGCGCCGAGCGCCGGCCGCCGAGAGAGTGGAGCAGGGATGACGACCGCAACGACGCCCGCGCCGGTGCACGACGCGAGCGTCCACACCTACGAGACGGTATCGGCGGCGAGCGCCATGATCCGAGCGCGTGTCGACCGCGCGCCCGAGGTGGCGATCGTGCTCGGCACTGGCCTCGGCGGCCTGGCGCGTGAGATCGGCGTGGAGGCGACGATTCCCTACTCCGACATTCCGGGCTTTCCACTCTCCACGGTGGAGAGCCACGAAGGGCGGCTGCTGCTCGGCACGCTCGGCGGCAGGTCGGTGGTGGCCATGCAGGGCCGCTTCCACCGGTACGAAGGGTACACGCTGCAGCAGGTCACCTTCCCGGTGCGCGTGCTGCGTGCGCTGGGCGCGGACACGCTCGTGGTGTCGAACGCGTGCGGCGGGATGAACCCACTCTGGTCGCCGGGCGACCTGATGCTGATCGCCGATCACATCAACCTGCTGGGCGACAACCCGCTCATCGGCCCGAACGACGACCGGCTCGGGGTGCGCTTCCCCGACATGTCCGAGCCATATGACGCCGCGCTCCGTGCGCTCGCGCGCTCGGTCGCGGCGGACCTTGGCGTCGTATTGCGCGAGGGGGTTTACGTAGCGGTGCCGGGACCCAACCTCGAGACGCGTGCCGAATACCGCATGCTTCGCGCGCTCGGTGCCGACGTCGTGGGCATGAGCACCGTGCCCGAGGTGATCGTGGCGGTGCACGCGGGCATGCGGGTGCTCGGGCTGTCGATCATCACCGACCAGTGCCTCCCCGACACCCTCGAGCCGGCGGACGTCGCGACGATCATCGCCACGGCTGGCCGCGCCGAGCCGCGGCTCACCGCGCTCGTGCGCGGAGTGCTGGAGCGCCTGTGACCGTGAGCGACGTGACGGCCTCGCGCTTCGGGATCATCCCCCCCGAGCAGCCCGCGAACGAGCAGGAGCTCGCCCTGCTGGAGCGTTGGCGCGCCGAGAATCTGTTCGCGCGGACGCTCGCCGCGCGCGAGGGCGCCGAGCAGTACGTGTTCTACGAGGGACCGCCCACGGCCAATGGCAAACCGGGGATCCACCACGTGTTCGCCCGGACGGTGAAGGATCTGTTCACACGCCATCGGTCGATGAAGGGCTATCGCGTCGATCGCAAGGCAGGGTGGGACACGCATGGGCTGCCGGTGGAGATCGAGGTGGAGAAGCGCCTCGGGATCAGCGGCAAGCAGGACATCGAGAAGCTCGGCGTCGCGGAGTTCAACCGGCTCTCCCGCGAGAGCGTGTTCACGTATCGCGCCGAATGGGAGCGGCTGAGCGAGCGGATCGCGTTCTGGCTGGACTACGAGCATCCGTACGTCACGTACGAGCCGGACTACATCGAGAGCGTGTGGTGGGCGCTCGCGACGTTGTTCGAGAAGGACCTGTTGTACCGCGGCCACAAGATCCTGCCGTATTGCCCGCGTTGCGAGACGGCGCTGTCGAGCCACGAGGTGGCGCAGGGCTACGAGGACGTGGACGATCCGAGCGTGTACATCGCGCTCGACCTCGGCAGCGTGGGCGGAGCCGTGGTGGAAGACGCCGCCGACATGCCCGGACGCACCGCACGGCGCATCCTGGTCTGGACGACCACGCCGTGGACGCTCGTCTCGAACGCCGCGCTGGCGGTGAACCCCGAGCTCGAGTACGTGGAGCTTCGCAAGACCGGCAGCGCCGACACGCGTACCATCATCATGGCGGAGTCCCGCGCGCCGGCCGTGCTCGGCGAGGATTACGGCACGCGCTGGTCGCAGGTCGGACTGCTCAACGGCGCGGAGCTCGTGGGCGCGCGATATCGTCGGCCGCTGGATTGGCTGCCGTATCCGGACGGGACGAATCACGAGATCGTCGTTGGCGAGAGCTTCGTGAGCGCCGACGACGGCTCCGGCGTGGTGCACATGTCGCCGGCGTTCGGCGCCGACGACTACGCCGCTGGCCGGCGGCACAACCTGCCGTTTCTCCAGCCCGTCAACGCGCGCGGTCGGTTCCCCGCCGACCTGCCGCTCGTGGGTGGCCTGTTCGTGAAGGATGCGGATCCGCTGTTGATCGAGGAGCTGAAGCGGCGCGGCGTGCTGTGGAAGGCCGGCACCCAGACGCACTCGTATCCGCACTGCTGGCGCTGCGGCACGCCGTTGCTGTACTACGCGCGCAACTCCTGGTTCGTGCGCACGTCGTCGTACAAGGCGGACATGCTCGCGCGCAACGCGAAGATCAACTGGAACCCGCCCGAGGTAGGCGTGGGCCGGTTCGGGGAATGGCTGGAGAACAACATCGACTGGGCGGTGTCGCGCGACCGGTACTGGGGCACGCCGCTCCCGGTGTGGGTGTGCGATCGCGACGTCGACCACCTGGATGTCGTGGGCAGCTACGCGAATCTGGCGCGGCGGAGCGGCAGGCCGCTTCCCGGCGACTTCGATCCGCACAAGCCGCACGTGGATCAGTACACGTGGGCGTGCTCGGCGGACGGTTGCGCCGGGACCATGCATCGGACGCCGGAAGTCGTCGACGCCTGGTTCGACTCCGGCTCCATGCCCTTTGCCCAGTGGCATTTCCCGTTCGAGAACAGCGACGCATTGGCCGAGCATTTCCCCGCCGACTATATCGCCGAGGGGCTCGATCAGACGCGCGGATGGTTCTATTCGCTGCTGGCGATCGCGACGGGGCTCGGTGACGCGCTGCCGAACAACGCAGGCGGCACCGCCTCGCCGTATCGCAACGTGGTGGTGAACAACCTCGTGCTCGACGCCGAAGGTCGAAAGATGTCCAAGAGCCGCGGCAACATCGTGGAGCCATGGGGCGTGTTCGCGCGCCACGGCGTCGATGCGACGCGCCTCTTCCTGGTGAGCAGCAGCAAGGTCTGGGAGCCGCGCGCCTTCGACGAAGCGGTGATCAAGCAGGGCGCCGGTCGATTCCTCGTCACGCTGAAGAACATCTACAGCGGCATGTTCGCGCGGTACGCGAACTTCGGTTGGTCTCCCTCGGACGCCGATCCCGCGCCGGCCGACCGTCCGATCATGGATCGCTGGATCCTGTCGCGGCTCGCCACGGTCGAGCGGCGGACGGACGAGCTGCTGCTCGCCTACGATGCAACCGCCGCGGCGCGGACCGTGACGGAATTCGTGGACGACGACGTGGCCAACTGGTACGTGCGGCAGTCGCGGCCGCGCTTCTGGGCGCCCGGCAACGAGTTCACCGACGACAACCGCGCCGCGTTCGCGACGCTGCACGAGGTGCTCGTAGTCGTGTCGCGGCTGCTGGCGCCGATCACGCCGTTCATCACCGACCAGCTTCATCGCGAGCTCACGGGCGAGTCGGTGCACCTCGCGCCGTACGTGCGCGACGATGCGGACGCGCCGGACGTGGTACTCGAGCGGTTGATGGACGTGGTGCGGACCCTCGCCACGCTCGGACGCGGCGCGCGCGAGCAGGCGAAGATCAACGTCCGGCAGCCACTCGCGCGCATGGTGTGCGTCGCGCCGGGCGTGACGGCCGAGCAGCTGGCGCCGCTGCTCCCCGTTCTCGCGGCGGAGCTGAACATCAAGACGATCGAGCTCGCGACGAGCGGCGACGCGCTCGTCACGCTCGAGGCGAAGCCGAACTTCCGAACCCTCGGCAAGAAGTTCGGCAGCAAGACCAAGCTCGCCGCCGAGGCCGTGACGCGGTTCACGAGCGAGCATCTGCGACAGTTCGAGCAGGGAAAGGAGCTGGCCGTCACCGTGGACGGCGAGACACACGGTCTGGACCTTGACGACCTGACGATTCTTCATCGGGCCAGCGGGTCGCTCGTGGTGCAGGAGCAGCATGGCTTCTTCGCCGCGATCGATCCCACGATCACACCGGAGCTCCGGCGTGAAGGGCTGGCACGTGAGCTGATCAGCCGGGTACAGCGTATGCGAAAGGAGGCCGGACTTGCGGTCAGCGACCGCATCCGGCTCTCCATCTCGTCCCACGCTCCGGTCGTCGAGGCAATCGAGGAGCACCGCGCCTGGATCGCGGAGGAAGTACTCGCCACCGAGCTGGTCGTCGGCGGTGAGCTGCACGGACACACGCTGGCGAGGCAGACGGTGGATCTCGATGGGATTCGCGCGGACCTTGCCCTAACCAAGGACGAGTAGCGATGGCCACGTCAGATAGCGCGGCAGCGAAGGCGGTCAAGCCGAAGCCGATGCCCAAGAAGCAGCTCCAGCATTTCGAGAAGCGGTTGCTCGAGGAGCGGAAGCGCGTGTTGAAGGAGCTCGGACACTACGACGAAGCGTTCGGTTCGACGTCGCAGGAGTCCGACGGCGATCTCAGCAGCTATTCCTTCCATATGGCGGATCAGGGAACGGATGCGATGGAGCGCGAGAAGGCGTTTCTCTTCGCCAGCCAGGAGGGACGGTTCCTCTGGCACATCGACGAAGCGCTGCGTCGCCTGTACCGGTCGCCCGAGACCTTCGGGAAGTGCCACAACTGTGGCAACGACATCGCGTTCGAGCGGCTCGACGCGCTGCCGCACGCCCGCTACTGCATTCAGTGCAAGCAGCGCGAGGAAGATGCAAAGACGAAGTAATGCCGCGGTGTTCTGGCCCGTGATCCTGTTCGTCGCCGTGCTCGACGTGGTGACGAAGGCGATCGCGGTCCGTGCACTCCTGCCGCAGCGCTTGCCGCACCCGGTGTGGGGCAGCGCGCTGCGCTTCACGCTCGTCTACAATCCCGGCGCGGCGTTCGGCCTGCACCTCGGGCCGCAGTCGCGCTGGATCTTCACCGCGCTCACGGTCGTCGCGCTCGTGATTCTCGCGCGGCTCTATCGCAGCACCATGCGCGGCGACTCGCCGCGCGTGCTCGCCCTCGCGCTCGTCTGCGGCGGCGCGATCGGCAATCTGATCGATCGGCTGCGCTCGGATCTCGGCGTCGTGGACTTCATCGACGTCGGATTCGGCGACGCGCGGTGGCCGACGTTCAACGTGGCGGACATGGCGGTGAGCTGCGGCGCCGTGTTGCTCGCCTACGTGCTCTGGCAGGAAGATCAGGCGGCTGCACCCGCGGCGGCCGCTCCGCTGGCCGGTGCGGCCGCCGGCGACCAGGGTGAGCTCCTCTGACCGCGCCATCGGAGGCTCCGCGTCCAACGGCGCGGCTGTTCTGGGGCACCGCGGCGTGCGTCATCGCCGTGGACCTCGTGAGCAAGGTGCTCGCGGAGCAGTATCTCGCGCCGCGCTACGTGCCGCATCCCGTGATCGGCGACGTGGTGCGCTTCACGCTCGCCTACAATCCCGGCGCGGCGTTCAGCATGTCACTCGGGCCGTACTCACGCCTGATCTTCGGCGCCTTCGCCGTCATCGCGCTCGTGGTGTTGTGGCGCCTGTACAAGCTGACCGGCGCTGGTGCACGCTCGGGCGACCGTCTTCGCGTGTTCGCCCTCGGCCTCGCATGGGGCGGTGCGGCGGGTAACCTCATCGACCGGTTTCGATCGCCCCAGGGAGTGGTGGACTTCATCGACATCGGAATTGGTGACGTGCGATTCTGGACCTTCAACGTGGCCGATTCCGCCGTGACGATCGGTGCGCTCGCGCTGGCCTGGTCGTTGTCGCGCGAGGAGCGCGAAACGGCGGCTGCGGTGCGCGCGGCCACCACGCGCAAG
>JBJMNM010000175.1:0-5250 GCA_045804305.1 Gemmatimonadaceae bacterium
CCGGGAGAGGCACGTCCGCGCGTTCACACGCTCGCGTCGCATTCGCGGTGGCAGGTGCGCATGTACGCGGCCCGTGCTGCCGCCGTCCTGTCAGACTCGCTCACTCTCCGGACTCTTGCGCGCGATCCGAACGACAACGTGAAGGAAGCGGCCATCGATGCGCTCGCGAAGCTCACCGGTCACACCGATGACGCGCTGTTTCTCCAGGCACTCGATGCCCAGGGCGCGCAGGCGGTTCGCGCGGCCGCTGTTGCTCTGAAGGGATCACCGCGCGCCGATGCCGCCGCCAGAGCCGCCGCCACCTTCGAGCGCTGGGTCGCGCGCGCGAATGCCTCCGAGCGGGATGCCCGCGTCGCGCTACTCGATGCTGCGGGCCGACCGGCGAGCGACGACCGCCCGCCGCCCGCGCAGCACGACCTCGCGCCGCGCACCGTGGCGCTCGCGCTGGGTGAGGACGTCCGTCTGCGCGTTCGCATGGCGCCGTCGAGCGGCGGCGGCACCTTCGTCGTGCGCCTGCGCGGCGACGCGGCGCCGATCATGGCGGCCCGCGTTCTCGCGCTCGCGAAGGCCGGCTACTACAATGGGCTCGACTGGCATCGCGTGGAGCACGACTTCGTGATCCAGGGAGGAAGCACCGGCAGCAACGAGTACGTCGGACTGCCCCGATATCTTCGCGACGAGCTGGGCGTCGTATCGCATGCGCGCGGGACCGTGGGGATGAGCACGCGCGGCCATGATACGGGCGATGCACAATGGTTCGTGAACCTGAAGGACAACCGGCGTCTCGATCGCGACTACACGGTGTTCGCGGACGTCGTAGACGGGATGGACGTCGTGGACGGGATTCTGGAGGGGGATGTCATTGCGACCATCGAGGAAATGAGGTGAGCATGTCCGGTCGGCACACTCGTGGGTCATCCATCGTCGTCGTCGCGGCGATCGGCGCGTTCGCCTGTTCCGCTCCCGGTGTGCCCACGCCGATCGCGGCGACGGGCGCGGCGATCAGCGAGGAGGATCTCCGACAGCGACTCTTTCTCATCGCCGACGACTCCATGATGGGTCGCGAATCGGGCTCCATCGGCGACTACAAGACCGCCGACTACGTGGCGGCCGAATTCCGGCGGCTGGGGCTCGAGCCGGCGGGCGAGAACGGCACCTACTTCCAGACCGTGCCATTCTGGACGGCGGCCGTGGATCAGCAGTCGCGCCTCGACGCGGGCGGCACATCGCTGGAGCTCGGCCGCGACTTCGTGCCGTCGAGCATCGGCGCCGCGCCGCGCACGCTCGACGGCGTCGCGACCGTCTACGGCGGTCCCGCGGCCGACACCACCCGGTGGATCTCGGCGGATCAGGCCGCGGGGAAGGTCGTCGTGCTCGACTTTCCCGTGGGCGGCTCGCTCCGCACCGTCTCCATCGCATCCCCCCGGTGGCGCAACGCGGTCGCCATCGCGCCCGTCGTGCTCGACGCCGTGGGCGCGGAGACCGTCTCGCGACTGCGCACCGGACGCCCCGTCGCCGATTCGGCGCGCAACCGTAATGCCGTGCCCACGCTCTGGATCACCAGGCGCGCGGCGTCCGTCATCCTCGGTGCCGAGCCATCCACGCTCGCGCCGGGAGCGAGCGGCCTGCCGCTGCGCGGCCGCTTCGACATCGCGCGCACGCCTGTGCCCTATCCAGCTCGGAACGTCGTCGCGATCCTGCGCGGGAGCGATCCGGCGCTGCGCGGACAGTACGTGGCGCTCACGGCCCACAACGACCACGTCGGCTTCGATCATTTCCCCGTCGACCACGATTCCATTCGCGCCTTCAATCGGATCATCCGGCCGATGGGGGCGGATTCACCGGTGCGCCCGCCCACGGCGGAGGAGTGGACGGCGATCCGCACCATTCTCGACAGCCTGCGCCGCGTGAATCGCCCGCGCCTCGACTCCATCCGCAACGGCGCCGACGACGATGGCTCGGGCACCGTGTCGATCCTCGAGATCGCGGAGGCCATGTCGCGCGGCGGCGTGCGCCCGCGGCGCTCCATTCTGTTCGTCAGCCACACCGGCGAGGAGGCCGGTCTGCTCGGCTCCCGCTGGTACACCGACCACGCCACCTTGCCGACCGATTCGATCGTCGCCGAGATCGACCAGGACATGGTGGGGCGGGGCACGGCGAGCGACTTCCCGCGCGGCGGCACCGGAGCGGGAAGCGCGACCTATCTCGAGGTCATCGGCGCCAAGCGGATCTCGCGCGAGTTCGGCGACTCGCTGGAGGCGGCGAATGCGCGCCAGCCGGTGCCCTTCGCGTTCGACTACACGTACGATGCGCCCGGTCATCCGCTCCAGTACTACTGCCGCGCCGATCACTACAGCTATGCGCGGTACGGGATTCCCTCCGTCGCGCTGTCGCGCGGGGAGCATCTCGACTATCACCAGGTGACCGACGAGCCGCAGTACATCAGCTACCCCGATCTCGCGCGCGTGTCGCGCATGGTCTACTCGGCGGCGCTCACGATCGCGAACATGCCGCGACGGCCCACGCTCGACGTTCCCAAGCCGGCCGATCCGCACGGGCAGTGCCGGCAATGATCGGCTCCGAACGTTCGCCCGATCTCGCTAGGCGGGACTGCCACGCAGGTTGCGGAACGTGATCGAGTAGCGCAGCGCATCGACGGGCGGGATGCTGTGCTCCCATTGCGTCCGCGACGGGCCGCTGAGCAGATACGCGGACCGCGGCTCGGCGACGACCGACACCCGCTCCCAGGTCGAGCCGGCCTTTCGGCGCAGCCGGAAGACGCACGGCGCGAGCAGCGAGATCCCGATGATCTGGCCGAACACGTCCTTGTCGCGATGCCAGCCGATGCCGGCGCCGGCGCCGTACTCCGTTACCAGCACGTGCTGCAGCTGCTCTGCCTCCATCCCGGCAAAGCTCGCCGCGAGCGTGCGCAACGCGAGCAGGAAGGGCGGGATGTCGTCGCCCTTGCGCAGCACTTCGTCCGTGAAGCTGTAGTGCCATCCGTACGAGACCACGCGCCGCTTGCCCGTGTACCCGTGAAACTCGAACTCCTTCAGCGGGAGCGAGCGAAGCTCCTCGACGAGCGACGCCTCGGCCGCGCGCGAGACGAGCTCCGGTTGATATCGGAAGCCGTCCGGGAGCGCCGGACCGGTGTCGAAGAGCGCGAGTTGATCCGGCATTACCATCCTCTCTGTTCACCCTCTAGCGGCGGCGCAGGGGGTGCAATAAAATCGCCACGGAGCCTCACGGAACGGCAAATCGGCGCGGGCGCACAGCCGGCATGGACTCGGGACTGAGCCACGGATGAAGTACCACTTTTACGGTGGGCCCAACGACGGCCGCGATATCGAGCCGACGAGCCTGTCGCGGGTCGGGGAGCGTTACGGTCCCCCGACACGGGTCTGCGTGCCCGCGTGGACCGGCGACCACTGGCTCCAGGTCTACTACGAGCGCAGCGGCGACGTGTACCTCTACATCGGCGAAGCCACCCAGCGACCGCCGCGAGGCGACTAGTCCCGGCGCGAGTGGGTCGTGACTGCTCGAGCGACCCGGGCGTCCTCAGTGGACGACCCGAGCCATCGCCCTCGAGAGCAGCCTGCCGTGAGCGCACCCAAGATCTGTCCGACCTGTAGCGCCGAATATCCGGTCTCGGAGCGCTTCTGCCCGAAGGACGGGACGGCGCTCCGTGCGCAGACCGTCGGCGGGACGGACCTCGTGGGCTCGGTCATCGCCGAGCGCTATCACGTGCTCCGAAAGCTTGGCGAAGGCGGGATGGGGCAGGTGTATCTCGCCGAGCACGTGAAGATGGGCCGACAGAGCGCGGTGAAGGTGATGCACCCGGCCATGGTGCACGACGCCGACGCCCTCGGGCGGTTCAACCGCGAGGCGGCCAACGCGAGTCGCGTCGATCACCCCAACGTCGCCGGCATCTACGACTTCGGCGAGACGCCCGAGGGGCTCGTCTATCTCGCCATGCAGTTCGTCGAAGGAGAAACGCTCACCACGATCGTGCGCGAGCACGGCGCGCTGCCCCCGCACCGCGCGGCCGAGATCGCGCGCCAGGCCGCCGAGGGGCTGCACGCCGCCCACGCCATGGGGATCGTCCATCGCGATCTCAAGCCCGACAACATCATGGTCGCGAAGGACCAGGATGGGCTCGACTGCGTGAAGGTCGTCGACTTCGGCATCGCGAAGGCGGCCGGCGTCAAGTCGCAGAAGGTCACGCGCACGGGGACGGTGATCGGCACCCCCGAGTACATGAGTCCCGAGCAGCTCGCGGGGGAGGAGGTGGACGGGCGCAGCGATCTCTACTCGCTGGCGCTCGTGACATTCAACATGCTCACCGGCGACCTGCCGTTTCCCGCCGAGACGACGCAGACGGCGATGATCATGCGGCTCACGGAGAAGCCGCGGTCTCTTGCCGACATGAAACCCGACGTCGCCTGGCCCAGTCAGGTGCAGGCGGTGATGAGCAAGGCGCTCGAGCGCGAGGCGAGCCTGCGGTACGCGACGACGCGCGAGTTCGGCCGCGCGCTGCACCTGGCGATCGAGAAGATGCCCGTGCGCTCGCCGACCGCGCCACGCACTGCCCCCAACACCGGCGCGGCACCGGAACCTGCCACAACCGTCGTCGCGTCGTCTCCCCTCGGCGTCACGAAGCGCTCGCTGATCATCGCGGCCGGCATTTTCGGTGTGCTCATGGTGCTCGCGGGCGGAGTGCTGGCGGTCCGTGGCACGTTCACGCAGGCCTCGGCCGCGCCGACCGATCCGACGGCACACGTCGCCATGGCGAGACGCGCTCGCGAGCTCAACGACCTGGCGACGGCCAATCGCGAGGCGGTGACGGCCGTACAGCTCGACCCCAATAGCGCCGCCGCTCTGCGCGAGCTCGCGTCCACGCTCTTCCTACAGCAGAACTACAACGGTGCGCGCACCTTCTTCGCGCGCGCCGTGAAGGCGGATCCGTCCGATCGGCTCTCGCAGGGCTTCCTCGGATGCTCGCTCATCCGGCTCGGGCGCGCCGAGGAGGGCAGGCGATAGATCCAGCGGGCCGGGAGCGGCACCTGGTCGAGTTGCGTCCCGGCACCAGCCGACGTCGCGGCCACGTCGCCCTAGCTGCGACACGCATCGCGGGCGTTCGATGGGTGGGGCAAGAGATTGGTGCCGAGGATGGCCTGCCAGGCGCGGATTCTGGGGGCACTTCCGTCCCGACGCCATGCCAATCCCGCGCTTCCCGAAGGTGCCGGGCGA
>JBJMNM010000176.1:0-8794 GCA_045804305.1 Gemmatimonadaceae bacterium
GCCGCCGCGGGGTGGAGGCCGGAGTATCCGCAGGCCGCGCGCGACGTGTTCGGTGAATGGAGCGAGGCCGGCTTCCCACTCGCGTTCACCTTCGTGTACGACTCCATCGGCGCGGACATGACGATCCGCTGGCGCGAACGCTTTCCGGCGGAGGACGGCCAACGCATCGGCGTCACCGAACGGACCCAGACGAGCGCTTTCCTCATCGCGCGCGCGAACGTCACGATCGCGACCGAGGACAGCAGCGGACGGACGCTTCCCGCGAGCGTGGTCGGCGGGATCCTCAGACACGAGGTCGGCCACGCCCTCGGCCTCAATCACGCCAACGATCCGACGAGCGTGATGTACCGCGAAGCGGCCACGACGCAGATCAGCGTGTCGGACCGCACCACGCTGCGACTGCTGTACCTGGTGCCCGGCGGTACGCTGCGGAACTGAGCGGGTCGCGCCCGCGCGGCGCGGCGAGCCTTTCGGAACTCTTCTTGCCCGACGACCTCCTCGAACGACGGGAGAGGTCGACATGACGGAGGACGGAAACCAGGCGTACGACGTCGCCATCGTGGGCGGCGGGCCGGCGGGGCTGAGCGCCAGTATCTGGCTCGCTCGCTACCTGCATAGCGTCGTGCTGGTCGATTCAGGCGATCCCAGGAATTGGGAGACTCGCGGGATCAACGGGTTTCTCGGACACCCGGCCATCAAACCCGCCGAGCTGCGTGGCAACGGACGCGACGAGGCGCGCCAGCTCGGCGTGACGCTGCTCGACGCGGAATGCCAGACGGTCGCCCAACGCGCCGACGACACCTTCGAGCTCGGCCTCGCCGGCGGTCGAGTGCTCCGCGCCCAGCGGCTGCTGCTGGCCATCGGCCTCAAGGACGTGTGGCCCGACATTCCCGGCCTTGAGCACGTGTACGGAACCAGCGCGCACGTCTGCCCCGACTGCGACGGCCACGAATGCCACGACAAGAAGGTCGTGGTGATCGGCAAGGGACGGAAGGCGGTGGGGATGGCGCTCAGCCTCACGACGTGGACGAGCGACATCATCATCTGCACGAATGGCGAGCCCCCCGAGCTCGACCTCGCGGAGTACTGCGAGAAGCTCGACGCGCTCAACATCCCCGTGCTCGAGTCGCGCATCGTGTGCGTGCGGCACAGCGGGTCACGCGTGCACTCGCTCGACTTCGAGAACGGCATGGCGCTGGACACCGACAAGGTGTTCTTCGCCATCGGCCAGTACCCGGCCGACGATCTCGGCGCGCAGCTTCAATGCGATCGTGACGAGGGCGGTCACATCATCGTGGACGACGCGTATCACACATCGGTGATGAACTGCTTTGCGGCGGGGGACATCGTGCCCGGTCCGCAGCTCGCGATCGCCGCCGCCGCGGACGGCGCCATCGCGGCGCTCGCCATTCACAAGTCCCTGGTTCCCGACGGGCGAAAGCTCGAGCGGCTCGAGACGGCCGAGCTCTAGGCGACGCTCAGCGCGCGCCGTTCCAGCGCAGCATCGCTTTCCGCACGCGCTTCTCGCGCAGGTACTCGAGCTCCACCGAGTTGTCGCCGTTCTCGGATGCCGCCTGGACGCGATCGCGCAGCTCGGCGATGGTCCGGATCGGCGTGCCCTCGACCTTCACGATCACATCCCCCTCGCGGAGCCCGGACTGATACGCCAGCGAGCCGGGAGGCGCGAGCGTGACGAGCACGCCCTGCTGCACGCCGATCGCCCTCGCGAGCCCCTCCGTCACCACGGCGAGCTGGGCACCGGCCACGCTGTTGTAGCCGTACCCGAAGATGATCGCCGGCGTCGGCGCCTGGCCCGGCATCGGCGTCATCGGAGGGAGCGGCGCAATGGCCGGCCGCATGGCGAGTGGGGCGTAGCGCGGCGCGGAGCGCGCGGTACGCGGGAATGTCGTGGCCTCGGCAAACCCCGGCTCTCCGCGCGGCATCATCGTCTCGGCGTTCATCTCGGTGCGGAGACTG
Source organism: Gemmatimonadaceae bacterium (assembly GCA_045804305.1). Taxonomy (GTDB): domain Bacteria; phylum Gemmatimonadota; class Gemmatimonadetes; order Gemmatimonadales; family Gemmatimonadaceae; genus AG11. Next base: position 1,978 of record JBJMNM010000176.1, read on the forward strand.
ATGCGCGACGGAACGTCGGCGATCGTGACGGGCACGTCGCGCGTCCGGCCGTTGCGGCGGATGCGCACCAGCACGCGCGCATTGGGGCGCAGCAGTCGCGTGATCGAGATCTCGTTGTCGCGAACATCGCGACCATCATATGCCAGGAGCGTGTCGCTCGGCGTGATGCCGGCGCGCTCGGCGGGCGAACTCGGTTCGACCGAGACGATCTCGGGATGGGTGAGATATCGGATGAGCAGCTCGCCATTCTCGATGCGCGGCTCGAGGGCCGTTCCCGACACCACGATCCCCAGCCACCCACGCGGCATCGCACCGCGGAGACTCCCCGCCTGCACGAACGCGCGACCCATCATGGTCGAGGCGCGATCGCCGGACCCGGGGGCCATGCGCAGCTCCATGCGCTGGCGCGGCGCGCCATCGAGCTCCGCGGCCCGATGCTCCAGCTCCTGGATCTGCCGTACCGTGCGATCGAGCGAGTCGCCGATGTTGCGGCGCTCCGCGAGGCTTCGGTCCTCGTCGTTGAACAGCCGCGCGAGCGAATCCGCGATCCGCTCGAGCCGGCGCAACTGCCGCTCGGTGGAGTCGCCCCCTTCCGCACGTACCGAGCGGCGAACGACGATCTCGCGCTGCTGGGCCGGCAGCGACACGCCGGCGGCGAGCACCAGCGTGACCGAGAACAGGATGGGAGTGCGGATCATCGGGACCATCGTGAAGGCGGTGGAATCAGTAGCTCGTGAGGCGCAGGCTCGCCGGCAGCGTGGTGTTGAGCTGCCGCAGCGTGGCTTCGCGCTGACCGATCGTCGTGAGGTAGTAGCCGTTGATCACCGGATCGTGCGGCGCCTCGCGCATGGCCTGCCGAGTCGTGGAGAGCACGCGGTCGAGCGCGGCGAGGCGCGAGCGATACGCCACGGGGCCGTCGCCGCCTCCGATGCTGTCGTGCTGGGCCAGGAACGCCGCCGCCTGCTGATAGAGCTGCTCGGAGCGGGCCTGGGCCGCGCGCGCGTCGTCGACCGACGCGAACACGGACTCCGCGGCGAGCCGCCCTGCCGGTGAGGTGCCCGCCGCGGCGTTCGCGGTGAGGCTCGTCGTCGCGCCGCCCGGCAATGGCGCGGTGCCCACGCTCATGCGGCCGAACATCGCGCCGCCCGCGATCAGGAGCAGACCGGCCGCGACCTGAAGAGGCCAGCGCGTCGGGCGCGAGGCGGGCCGCCGGCGCACCAGGAGGGGCGTCTCCTCGGCGGCGAGGGCCGTCGCAATGGATTCCCATCGTGTGAGTGGCAGCCCGAGCGGTGCACGCTCGGCGTGCGCCATCGCGACGAGCGTCTGATAAGCGTCTCGCTCGCGCGCGCACTCCGCGCAGGTCGCGAGATGCGCCACTTCCGTCGGCGTGGGCTGGTCGTCGCCGAGGGCGGCGAGACGGTCAGTAGAGAGGTGCAGCATGCGGGACTGTGTTGGTTCGGGTCGTCGCGGACGACGATGTGTCGATCAGATGAGCGAGCAGAACGCGCAGCTTGGCGCGTGCCTTGAACAGCTGGGACTTGGAGCCGCCGGCCGTGATGCCGAGCTGCGTGGCGATCTCCTCGTGCGTGAAGCCTTCGACGTCGTGCAGAAGGAACACGGTGCGCGCCCCAGGCGACAGTCGGGCGGCTGCATCCTCGATCGACTGGGCGAGCATCGCCCGCTCCGCCTCCGGTTCCACCGATGCGCTGTCGTCTTCCACGTCCACCTCCAGCGCCGCCAGTCGGCGCGTGCGGCGGAGCGCATTCAACGTGCGATTCACCGCGATGCGATGCGCCCAGGTGCCGAACTGCGCGTCACCGCGAAAGCCGGGCAGAGCGCGAAAGATCTGGATCCAGACCTCCTGCGCGATGTCGGCCGCGAGGTCCGCGTCGTGCCCGACCAGGCGGCGGACCACGACGTCGATATGCGGCGCGTGGCGGGTCCAAAGGGCCCGCATCGCCGCCTCGTCGCCATCGATGGCGCGCTGCACGGTGAGCTGTTCATTCTCCATGACGTTCAACGAATTTGTCACGGGTACCGGGGAAAGGGTTTCCCCTGTAGTACGGATTTCGTGGCGTGAGGAGTCAGACGGGTGGACGATTTGACGATGAGGACATGAGCGCGCAGATCGAGCTCGACTCGCTCGCTGGCCGACTGGGGGTTGCCCGATCGTGATTCGGGAGCGGATGTCGGCTCTGCGAGACTCCATGCTCGGGACCGGCGCCGAGCGCCTGGGTACTCAGTGCCCATAGCGCAGTTCCCTCGTGGCTGGTCAGTTTCGGGCAAGCACGTAATTAGTCGTGAGTCGGAGAACAGTCGGCCAGCGCCCGAGTGGACTCCGGCCGTACCACCCGACCCGCCCTACCGTCCGACCGCCTGACCGCCTGACCGCCTGACCGCCTGACCGCCTGACCGCCTGACTCCTAGCGAGCCCATCTTACCTGTGACGCCACCACCTCTTGCTCGTATTACTCACGCATCACATAATGGCGAACGGTGATCCATTCCGGTGGAACACCGGAAGTACAATCCCAGTAGATGTTTCTGTAGCCGAGCCCAGCAGAACCCACCGCGGCCCGAGCTCGATGTGAATTTCCGCGCGCGCACGACTTCTGCCTAGCGTACCCGGCAGTAGGTCGTCGGCCTTTAGGTTGGTTCTCGAGGGACATCGTGTTGCTGAGCCTGCTGTTCGCTGCTACGACGCTCGCCCATGCCGGGACTCCTCGGCGGGTCGGGGATGACGGCCTGCCGGCCAAGGCGCCGGCCGCCGTCGGCATGTCCGCGTCGCGCCTCGCGACGATCAACCGCGTGGTGGAACGCGGCATCAAGGCGGGCGGATATCCGGGCGCGTCGGTGGTCGTGGGCCGCAAGGGCGCCGTCGTGTGGCAGAAGGGCTTCGGGCACCTCGGCTGGACGCACGATGCGGCCAACGTGGTCGCCGACCAGACCATTTACGATCTCGCCTCGCTCACCAAGGTCGTGGGCACGACGACCGCCGTGATGATCCTGTTCGACGAGGGGAAGATCCACCTCGACGATCTGGTCTCGAAGTTCATCCCCGAGTTCACCGGCGGGGGCAAGGAGCGGGTGACGCTGCGGCTCCTGCTCGAGCATCGCTCCGGCCTCCCGGCGGGACGCGATCTCTGGCGTCTGGCACACACGCCCGACGAGGCGCGCGCCGCGGTGATCGCCTCGCCGCTCATCGCCCAGCCCGGCGAGTACTACGAGTACTCCGACCTCGGCGCCGACGTGCTCGGCTTCGTGGTGGAAGCGGTCAGTGGGCAGCGGCTGGATCAGTTCCTCGATGCGCGCGTCTTCGCGCCGCTCAAGATGACGGACACGCACTTCCGTCCCGACCCATCGCTCCGCGGCCGCATCGCGCCCACCGAGCTCACGCCGCCTCGCGGCTACCCGCTCCGCGGCGAAGTGCATGACGAGAACGCCTACGCACTGGGCGGCGTGGCTGGCCACGCGGGGATCTTCAGCACCGCGAGCGATCTCGCGATCTTCGCGCAGATGCTGCTGAATGGCGGCACGTTCAATGGCACGCGGATCGTCGCCGACTCCACGGTGGCGCTGTTCACCAAGCGCGCCGCCGGCACGCGCGCGCTCGGCTGGGACACCTGCGCCGGCGAGTACGGCTGCGGCAAGTACATGAGCAAGAACGCGTACGGCCACACCGGCTTCACCGGGACGTCGCTCTGGATCGATCCCGATCGCGACATGTTCGTGGTGCTGCTGACCAACCGGGTGCATGCCGCCAAGGCACGCCGGCCGGCCAAGGTGATCAGCGACGTCCGCGCCGATCTCGCCGACGCGTCGGCGCTGGCGGTGACGGACCTGCGCACCGGAGTGCTGAGCATGCCCGCCTCCTTCCGCGCCGACCGCGCGGTCGGGTGGAACCGACCCGAGCACGTGGTCCGGTCCAGGAGCGCCAAGGCGCGGGCGGCGTCCCGTGCCCGCGCGCGCGCCCATGCCCGGGCGAGAGCTGCCAAGGCGAAGGCGGCCAAGGCCAAGGCCACCAGGAAGTCGCGTCACTGACAGGACGTCGTGCGCCCCACCCGCACCGAACGCCCGCCGGAAGGCGGGCGTTCGTCGTTTCGGCACGTCGTTGCGTTGGTCCCGGACGCTGGTGATACTCCATGGGTCCCGCATGGAGTACCGCATCATGTCCACCGACCCGAGTTCACCGGCCAAGGACGCCACACCCGCCGTTCCTCCCGGCAGCGGCGCGGCCTTCGCCGACGTGAGCCTCGAGCAGGCCAAGCTGGCGCTGCGCAAGGTGAAGGACCCCGACCTCAATCTCAACATCGTGGACCTGGGTCTCGTCTACGACGTGCGGGTCACCGGTGCCGACGTCGAGGTGGACATGTCGCTCACGTCGCCGGGCTGCCCCAGTGGTCCGGAGATCATGGCGGATGCGGAGCGGATCCTGAAAGCCATGCCGGGCGTGGGGACGGTGACGATCAATCTCGTGTGGTCGCCGTTCTGGACGCCCGATCGGATCGAGCCGCGGGTGCGGGCGTACATGGGGTTGTAGGACGCGCTCGCCCTACTCCTTGTAGGGCGAGCCGTCGTCCGCCGCGGCGCGCTTGGCTTTCGGCATGCGAGGCGGCTTCTTGTCCGCTCCGCCTTTCCGGTGCGGATCCAGCGCCTTCACGAACGCCTCGCCGAGCTCACTGGCCTGCCACCGCCGGAGCTCAGTGACCTCCAGCAGCTCCTCCACCGTCGCGGGGTTGCGGCGAGCCACCGCCTCCATGCGGTCCCGGGAGCAGAGCACGCCGGGATCCAGCGCAAGTCGCTTCGCCGCCTCGTCGCGCGCCGTCTTCAGCGCGCTCACGCGCGCGTCGAACTCCGGATCGCGGTCCCAGCGCGTGGCCTTGGGAAATTTCGGGAGCTCGGATTCCGCGACCGCGAGCGCGCGACGCACGGCGTCGAGCAGCTCGCCGCCGCGCTGCTCGAGAATCCCGCGCGGCATCCCCTTGATCTTCGAGAGCGCCTCGCGCGTCTGCGGCTGCGTGCGCGCGATGTCGAACAGCTGCTCGTTGCCGAGCACGCGAAAGGTGGCGCGGTCCATCTGCCGCGCCACGCCTTCGCGCCAGGGCGCGAGCTCGCGCAGCACGGCCAGCTCGCGCCGGCTGAGGTCGCGCGCGCCCTTCAGCTTGAGAAACGAGAGCGCTGGATCCTCGTCGGCCCAGCGCGTGCCCTCGAGGAGCGCGAACTCCTCGCGCGCCCAACCCATGCGTCCCATCCGCGTCAACTCCGCGGACATCTTGTCCTTCAGCTCGAGCAGATAGCGCGTGTCCTGCGCGGCGTAGTCGAGCATGTCCGCGGTGAGGGGGCGCATGGACCAGTCGGCGCGCTGGTGCTTCTTGTCGAGCTTCACGCCGAAGAAGCGCTCGAGCAGCGCGGCCAGCCCGAACGCGGTGTAGCCGAGCAGCTGTGCGGCGATGCGCGTGTCGAAGATGTGCTTGATCTTCCAGCCGTAGTCCTGCTCGAGCAGGCGGAGATCGTAGTCCGCGTCGTGGAACACGACCTCGACCGCCGGATCCTCCAGCAGCCGGCCCAAACCAGACGGCGTCCCGATAGGTATGGGGTCGATCACCGCGTGCTGCTCACGCGTCGAGAGCTGCATGAGGTAGATCCGATCGACGAAGCGATGAAAGCTCGCTCCCTCGGTATCCAGGGCGAGCTCCTTCACGTTCGCGATGCCGCGGGTGAACTGCTCCACGGCTGGTACTGTGTCGAGATAGACGAACGATGCGGCGTTCGCGCGGTCTGCCACGCTGACTCCTCGCTCTGTTGGCGGATCGGTTAACGCGGTAATGTAGCGCCTCGCACCGTCGCGTCACGCGGCGGCCCATTCCCGCGCCCATCGCATGACCGACCCCACCAGAGACCCCGCGCGCGACCTGCATTCCGGCGACGCTGGCGAGCACCACAACGCAACGGATCCGGCCCGCCGCGGCACCGTGCCTCCCCGCGACGTGGGGCGCGCCGATGTGCGCCACAGCCGGGCGGTGGGCTGGCGCAGCCGGGACATCGTCCGCACCGCGGCCCTCGTGCTGGGGATGTACCTGCTCGTCCAGCTGATCTGGTACGCCAACGCGCTCTTTCTCCTGATCTTCCTGGGCATCCTGTTCGCCATCGCCATCTCGGCCGGCGTGGATCGCCTCCAGCGGTTCGGTGTACCGCGCGGCCTGGGCGCGGGGCTCATCGTCGTCAGCTTCTTCGCCTTGCTGACCGGCTTCGGGGCGTGGATGGCGCCGGTGCTTCGGTCCCAGGGCGTCGAGCTGCGCATGAAGCTGCCGCAGGCGGTCGACCGGGTCGAGGAGTGGCTCAACCGGCGGCAGAGTGGCATGCTGGGCGTCCTCATCGGGGGCGCCATGAGCTCCCCGGCCGGGGGTGATACCGCGGCGCCGGCGGCTGCCACCCAACCGAGTGCCCCGGCCGCGGCGCCTACGGCGCCGGCCGCGACGCCTCGCGCGCTGGGAGCGAGGGCCGATTCGGCCACGGCCGGGCCGCAGACTCGAGCCGATTCCGCGGCGTCCCCCGACAAGCACGGCCTGCGCGGAATGCTTCAGCAGCAGCTTGGCGGCGCGTCACGCTACCTGTTCGGCTTCCTGTCGCACACGGTGGCGGCGATCGGCGGCATCGTGCTCGTCATCTTCCTGAGCATCTATCTGGCGGCGGACCCCGAGCTGTATCGGCGTGGCGCGCTCGCGCTCCTGCCGGCGCGGCGGCGGAAGCAGGCGTCGCTGGTGATGGACCGCATCGCGACCGTCCTCCGGAAGTGGCTCGTGACGCAGCTCATCGC
>JBJMNM010000177.1:0-12829 GCA_045804305.1 Gemmatimonadaceae bacterium
CGCCGCACCGACAGCCAGCCTGCCGGAGTCGAGCGCATCATCGGGCCGGCGTCGGCAATTCCCGCGGGGGAGAAGGCATGAACGTCGTCTGCCCGGAGTGCCGTTCGGTCTTTCGAGTGGACCCGGGGAAGATCCCCGGCATGAGCGTGCGTGCCCGCTGCTCCGTGTGCGGCGGGGTGCTGACCATCGGCGGTGGCGCCGACGCCCGGACGGAGTTCGCCTCCGGGCCAAATGGGTTGACCGCATCGACAACCGCGGCGCCAATCGCGAATCGGGTGGCCACCGCTCCGGCCCCAATGATTCCTCCGGCAGCGCCTGCTGCGTCTGCCAGACCACCGCTCGCCGCAGCAGCCGCGGCGGCGGCGCCAGCCAGCTTCGGAGGCGGCGAGCTGGGGCCACGCTCGGCGGCCGCCGTCGCCACGCCGCCTGCGCCACCTCAGGTCGCGCCGCCGCCGTCCGCGATGCCGGCGCGTCCCATCGCTCCGCCTGCCGGTGCGCCCGCTCGGCCCGGCATGCCATTCATGCGGCCGCCCCTTCCTGTTCAGGGCAGTGGAACAGCCGCGCCCTTCGCTCCGCGTCCGGCCGCCGCGCAGCCGCCCCTCGCTCGGCCACCTGCCGCCCAGCGGCCCATTGCTCAGCCCCCTGCGGCTGCGCCTCTGCGGCCGGCCGTACCGCCAGCCGTCTCATCGCCGCTACCCGCGCGACCCGCGACGCCACCCGCCACACCGGTCACGCAGCCCCCGATGGCGCCGCTTCCCCCTCGGCCGGCTGCAACTCCAGCGTCGGGTTCCCCGCCAGCGCGGCCGCCGATCAACCCGTTCCTCGCCAATGATCCGAACGCGAAGGCCAAGCGGCTGGCCCGGGCGCTCGTGTCCGACATCGTGGCGTATTTTCCGGGGAAGCGCGAGGAGGGCATTCGCGACGGCACCCTGAAACAGCTGTTCCGCGAGGAGATCAAGAAGAGCTACGAGGAGTATGTCGAGCAGATCGGGCGTGAGTTCGCCGAAACGACCACGCACTTTCAGGACGCGCTCAACGATGTCCTCGCCGGGGGGAAGAAGCTCTTCTGATCTGCCCGCCGACCGGCTATCTTTCGCTCCGTCACCACGACACCGTGCGAGCCGTCCGCCCCTCGAGCCGGACGGCTCGTGTCTTACCCGGGAGAACGACATGGCGGAGAACGATCGCGCCCGATCGCTGACCTCGTACGACGATCAGCTCGCCGAGCTGAGGAGGTACCTTTGACCTCGACCATAAGCGGAAAGAGCTGACCGAGCTCGAAACGCGGATGGGCGCGTCCGACTTCTGGAACAGCCAGGAGCACGCGCAATCGGTGGTGCAACAGGTCAAGGCGCTGAAGAACTGGGTCGAGCCATTCGAGGCGCTCGTGGCACGCGTCGCCAGCGCTCGTGAGCTCGCCGAGTTGCTGGACGCCGAGCCGGATGCCGAGATGGATGCCGAGCTGGCGGCGGAGGTCGAACGGATTGGGCCCGAGCTCGAGGAATTTCGTCTGCGGTCGCTGCTGTCGCACCCGGACGACTATCGGGATGCACAGCTCGAGATCAGCGCCGGTGCGGGTGGGACGGAGGCGCAGGACTGGGCGCAGATGCTCATGCGCATGTACACGCGCTGGGCGGAGCGGAAGGGCTATAGCATCGAGATCGTGGACCTGAGCGAGGGCGAAGAGGCGGGCATCAAAGGGGCCGTGCTCGAGATCAAGGGACTCTACGCGTATGGGTATCTCAAGGGGGAGTCCGGGGTACATCGTCTCGTTCGAATCTCGCCCTTCGATTCGCAGGCGCGCCGCCACACGAGCTTCGCCTCGGTGTTCATCTATCCGGTCGTCGACACCGACATCAACATCGAGATCCGGGACGAAGACCTGAAGATCGACGTCTATCGGGCATCGGGCGCCGGCGGCCAGCACGTCAACAAGACGAGCTCGGCAGTTCGCATCACTCATATCCCGAGCGGCGTCGTGACGGCGTCGCAGGCGCAGCGGTCGCAAGGAAAGAACAAGGCGACCGCGATGAAGATGCTCAAGAATCGCCTCTACCAGATCGAGCTGAACAAGCAGCTCGCCAAGAAGGCGGAGATGGATGCGAACAAATCGGACGTGTCCTTCGGCAGTCAGATTCGCAGCTACGTGTTCCAGCCCTACACCATGGTCAACGACCACCGCACCGAGCTCAAGATTCCCGATGTCCAGAAGGTCATGGATGGCGGTATCGATCCGTTCATCGAGGCATTCCTCAAGGAGACGGGTGGGGTGAGCACGGCCACGTCGGGTGGGGCCGCGTGAGCGAGACCGCGGAGCTCAACTTCGTCCAGAAGGCTCGGCGCGAGAAGCTCGACGCGCTCGTCGCCGCCGGCGTGTCGCCCTTCGCCTACGGATATGACCGAACGCACCACGCTGCGGACGCCCTAGCGTCGCTACCGGAGGGCGCGGAGGAGGGAGGGATCGTGCGGTTGGCCGGCCGGCTCGTGGCGTGGCGTGGACATGGGAAGACGGCCTTCGCCCATCTCGCCGACGCGAGTGGGCGCATCCAGCTCTACTTTCGCAGGGACGAGCTGGGCGAGGACCGTTTCGCGCAGCTCTCGCTGTACGACATCGGCGACGTGGTGGGCGTGTCGGGACCGCTCATGCGGACGCGCACCGGGGAGGTGACGGTGCGGGTCGCCGAGGTGGAAATGCTCGCGAAGTCCCTTCGTCCATTGCCCTATGGCAAGGAGGAGATCGTCGACGGAGTGACGGTACGCCATTCGGGCTTTGCGGATCCCGAGCAGCGCTACCGGCAGCGATACGCGGATCTCGCGGTGCATCCCGAGGTGCGCGCGTTGTTCGTCGGGCGGTCTCGCCTCATCACGGCCATCCGCGCCTTCCTCGACGCGCGTGGATTCCTCGAGGTGGAGACGCCCGTGCTCCAGCCGGTCTACGGAGGCGCCACGGCGCGGCCATTCGCCACGCACCACAATGCGCTCGACATGCCGCTCTTCCTGCGCATCGCGGACGAGCTGTACCTCAAGCGGCTGGTGGTGGGCGGGCTCGATCGGGTGTACGAGATCGGCCACGACTTCCGCAACGAGGGGATTGACCGCACGCACAATCCGGAGTTCACGATGCTTGAGTTCTATCAGGCATTCGCGGACTACGAAGAGATGATGACGACGGTGGAGGCGTTGCTCGTGCACGCTGCCGCGGCTGTGCGGGCGGTGCCTGTCGTGGGCGAGCAGGTGCCGCCGATGGCCGCGCCATTTCCCCGCATCGAGTGGGTGGGGTCGTTGAATGCGGCCCTTGGGGGCCGTGACGCTCTGTCCATGCCCGAGGCCGAGCTTCGCGCCGAAGCGGCGAAGCAAGGGATCGAGGGGGTGCAGGCGATGAGCCGGCCAAAGCTGCTCGACGAGCTCTTCGGCGCGCTGGTGGAGAGCAAGCTCCAGTCGCCGACCTTCGTCGTCGATTACCCGAAGGAGCTGTCACCGCTCGCCAAGCCGAAGCGGGGCAATCCGACGCTCACGGAGCGGTTCGAGCTGTTCGCGCGCGGGCGCGAGCTCGCGAACGCCTTCAGCGAATTGAACGACCCGATCGACCAGCGTCAGCGCTTCGAGGCGCAGGCTCGCCTGCGTGCCGCGGGCGACGAGGAGGCGACCGGGGTGGACGAGGACTATCTGCGCGCGATGGAGTACGGCATGCCGCCGATGGGCGGCGTGGGCATCGGCGTCGACCGGCTGTTCATGTATCTCACCGATACGGCGAACATCCGCGACGCCATCCTCTTTCCCACGATGCGGCCCGAATGAACCGTCTCGAGCTCGGCATCGCCTGGCGCTACCTCCGCAGCCGTCGCGGCTCCAAGCTGTTGTCCCTCATCAGCGTGATCGCGATCGGCGGCGTGGTGATCGGTGTGAGCGCGTTGATCGTCATCATGGGAGTGATGACCGGGCTGCAGAACGACCTCCGCGAGAAGATCCTCATCGGCAGCCCCGACGTGCGCGTGCTGAACTATGGCTCCGACATGGTGCTGAAGGACTGGCAGCCGATCCTGGAAAAGTCGCGTCACGAGCCGGGCGTGGTGGCAGCCGCGCCGTTCGTGTTGACGAAGGCGCTCGTTGGAGCAGGTCACCAGTACAGTGACGGCGCCTATGTGATGGGCATCGTCCCGGAGGGGCAGGGCGGGCCGCCCGTGACGTCCATTCGCTCGCACGCGACCGCGGGGGATTTCCGCTTCGCCACCACGGATGGGAAACAACGTGGCGCCGTCGTGGGCGCGCGGCTGGCGAACCGTCTCGGCGTCTATCCGGGAATCGACTCGATCACGCTCACCACGGTCGGCAGCGAAGTGAGCCCCGTGACGGGCACGCCGATCCCGCGCGAGGTGCACCTCGAGGTCACGGGCGTGTTCGATACGGGAATGTACGAGTACGACAACGGGTATGTATTCGTGTCGCTGTCGGTGGCGCAGGAGCTGGCCGGTCTCAAGGGCGACGTGACGGGACTCGAGCTGCGGACGACCGACCGATGGACCGCGTCGGGCGTGGCGACGCATCTGGCCAAGGTGCTCGGCTATCCGTATCGAACGGAGGATTGGCAGTCGCAGAACAACTCGCTCTTTCAGGCGCTGAAGCTGGAGAAGCTCGGGATGTCGTTCATCCTGATGCTGATCATCGTGGTGGCCGCGTTCAACATCGTGGGAACGCTGACGATGGTGGTCACGGACAAGACGAAGGAGATCGGGATTCTCCGTGCGATGGGGATGCCGGCGCGCTCGATCCGGCGCATCTTCCTGGCGCAGGGGTTTCTCATTGGCGTCGTCGGTACGGTGCTCGGGCTCGCCCTTGGCCTTGGCGCGGCGTTCGCGCTGGACCGGCTCAAGTTGATTCCGCTCGATCCCCAGGTGTACTTCATCGATCATCTCCCCGTGGCGCGCCAGCCCGTCGACATCGCGGTCACGGCCGTGGCAAGTCTGCTGATCGCGGCGCTGGCCACCATCTATCCCGCACTGCAGGCGTCGCGCCTGCTGCCGGTGGAGGCGATGCGCGAATGAGCGTGCTCGAGGTGCAGGGCCTCACCAAGCACTATGTCGGCGGCGACGGCGGCGTGATCACCGTGTTCGACGGCGTGGATCTGCAGGTGCAGCGCGGCGAGATGGTGGCGATCATCGGCGCGAGCGGGGCCGGCAAGAGCACCCTCCTGCATCTGCTCGGCGCCCTGGACCGGCCGACGGCCGGCCGCGTCCTGATCGGTGGCCGCGCCCTGGACGGCATGGACGACGAGGCAGTCTCCACCCTGCGGAACCGAACGGTCGGGTTCGTGTTCCAGTTCCATCATCTGCTGCGCGAGTTCACGGCCCTGGAGAATGTGATGATGCCCCTGCGGATCGCCGGCACCGACGAGCGCGCGGCGGGCGAGCGGGCGCTCGCGCTGCTCGAGCGCGTCGGGCTCGCTGGGCGCGTCCACCACCGCCCGAGCGAGTTGTCCGGCGGCGAGCAGCAGCGCACGGCCGTGGCGCGAGCGCTCGCCGCCGATCCCGCCGTGTTGCTGGCGGACGAGCCGTCAGGCAACCTCGACCATCACAACAGCGAGCGCCTGCACGAGCTGTTCGCCGAGCTGTCGCGCGAGCTGGAGATTGCCATGGTGATCGTGACCCACAACCGGTCGCTCGCGGCGCGAGCCGACCGCATCCTTCAGCTCGAGGACGGGCGGCTCAGCCAGATCGCCCTCCCGGAGGTCGTCGCCTGATGGTCTGCGACAACTGCCACGAGCGCGACGCCGTGGTGAACCTCACCACGATCGAGAACAACGCGGTGCGCCAGCTGCACCTGTGCGAGCAGTGCGCGGCGGAGCGGGGCGTGGAGACGTCCGTCGCCACCCCGAAGCATCCACTCGGCGAATTTCTCCAGGCGGTCCAGCAGCAGACCGTGCCCGCCAGCGCCGACGCGGGCAAGTGCGCCTTTTGCGGCCTCACGATGCGGGACTTCCGCGCTACCGGCCGGATGGGGTGCGCGCGCTGCTACAGCACCTTCGAGCCGAGCATGCGCGAGCTGCTGCGTCGGGTCCATGGCAGCCCGCGGCATATCGGCCGGCCGTACCGCGCGCCGAAGGACGAGGTGCTGGAGAAGGCGTCCGTGCTCGGCGAGCTTCGCGAGAAGCTGCGCCGGGCCATCGAGCAGGAACAGTTCGAGGTCGCGGCGCAGCTGCGCGACCGCATCCGGGTACTCGAATGACATTGGATCTGTCGCTGTTGCCGGATGGAGGCGTGCGCTGGCTCGACGCCTCGGGCGCGCACTCCGACGTGGTGCTCTCCACGCGCGTGCGCCTGGCGCGGAACGTGGATGGCTACGCCTTCACCGGCCGGGCGCGCGACGGCGAGCGGCTGCGGGTGCTCGGCCAGGTGCGCGACGCCCTCCAGCAATTGCCGGACATGTCCGAAAGCCTCGTGGTACGCGTGGACGAGCTGGGGCCCGGCGACCGGGCGATGCTCTTCGAGCGACACCTGGTGAGCAAGGAGCTGGCGGGGCTCGAACCGCAGCATCCATTGCGGAGCGGAGCCGCCGTGTATCTGTCGGACGGCTTGAGCGTCATGATAAACGAGGAGGATCACCTGCGGCTTCAGGCCCTGCAGTCCGGGTTCGAGCTGCGTGCGGCGTTCGCCTCGCTGGATCGAGTTGACCGGGAGATCGGAGCGCGGGTCCCTTTCTCGTATCACCCGGAGTTCGGATTTCTCACGGCCTGTCCGACGAATGTGGGAACCGGGATGCGTGCCTCGGTACTCATTCATCTGCCGGGGCTCGTGTTGACGAAGGAGATTGGACGGGTGCTGGCCGGCCTGCAGCAGATGGGGCTGACCTATCGAGGGTTGTACGGAGAGGGGTCGGAGGTCGTCGGGAATTTTTTTCAGATCTCGAACCAGACGACGCTGGGCCGCTCGGAGGAAGACCTGCTCGATCAGCTGATCCGCGTGGTTGGCCACGTGATCGAGCGGGAGGAAGAGGCGCGGCGTGTGCTGCTGCGCGACGCCGGCTATATTATCGAAGACAAGCTCTGGCGAGCGTATGGCACGCTGCGTTACGCGCGAAGCCTCACGTTCGACGAAGCGATGAACTACCTAAGCGGCGTACGTCTGGCCGTCGGACTGAAACTGATCCGCGGCCTCAGTGTATATACCCTCAACAAGCTCCTGATCTTTTCGCAGGCCGCGCATCTGTCGGCCGCGGAAGGGCGATCGCTGACCGAGAGCGAAACCAACTTGGCGCGCGCACGCTACGTGCGGAAAGCGCTCGAGGAGGAAGCAGGGTCGGTCGGCTAGCGGTACGTCCACCCGGGTCTCTCTGAGGGACTGTATGAACGGCTACAATTTTACTGAGCGGGTGCGCAAGGTCCTCGCGATGGCGCGCGAGGAAGCCGCACGTCTCCACCACGAATACGTGGGCACGGAGCACATCCTGCTCGGCCTCATTCGAGAGGGTGAGGGAGTCGCCGCCACCGTGCTCCAAAACCTCTCCGTCGAGCTGGACGAGATCCAGCAGAAGATCGAGGAGACGGTCAAGAAGGGCAAAGCCGCACAGACGACTGGCCCCGACCTCCCCTATACCTCCCGCGCGAAGAAAGTGCTCGAGCTCGCCATGAGCGAAGCTCGCGAGCTCAGTCATTCGTACGTCGGGACCGAGCATCTCCTCCTGGGGTTGCTCCGTGAAGAGAAAGGGATCGCCGCGCAGGTGCTGACCGACGCGGGGGTCAACCTCGAGGCGGCGCGCGCCGAGACGCTGCGCATCCTCGGCACGGAGATGCCGCAGCAGCAGGGCGGTGCCCAGGCTTCGGCCGGTGCACAGCCGACGCCGGCCGCCCCCAAAGGCGAAAAGAAGTCCAAGACGCCGGCGCTCGACCATTTCTGCCGCGACCTCACGCAGCTCGCCGCCGAAGGCCAGCTCGATCCCACGATCGGGCGCGCCAAGGAGATCGAGCGCGTGATGGAAGTGCTCACGCGGCGCAAGAAGAACAATCCAGTGCTCATCGGCGAGCCGGGCGTCGGCAAGACGGCCATCGTCGAGGGGCTCGCGCAGCTCATCGCCAACGGCGAGTGCCCGGAGTCGCTCCGCGACAACCGCGTGCTCTCGCTGGACATGGCGGCCGTCATCGCCGGCACCAAGTACCGCGGCCAGTTCGAGGAGCGGCTCAAGGCGGTGATGAACGAGATCGCGCAGAACAAGAACATCATCCTCTTCATCGACGAGCTGCACACCCTCGTGGGTGCCGGCGCGGCCGAGGGGGCGATCGACGCCTCCAACATGCTGAAGCCCGCGCTCGCCCGCGGCGAGCTGCAGTGCGTCGGCGCGTCCACGCTCAACGAGTACCGCAAGTACATCGAGAAGGACGGCGCGCTCGAGCGCCGCTTCCAGACGGTCGTCGTGGATCCGCCTTCCATCGAGGAGACGGTCGAGATCCTGAAGGGGCTGCGCAAGAAGTACGAGGATCACCACAAGGTGACGATCCCCGACAGCACGCTGCTGCTCGCGGCGAAGCAGTCGGAGCGCTACATCACCGACCGGTTCCTGCCCGACAAGGCGATTGACGTGATCGACGAAGCCGGCGCCCGCGCGCGGCTCGCGGCGCAGGCTCCGCCGCCGGAAGTCGCCGCGCTCAAGGGCGACCTCGAGAAGGTCAACCTGGATAAGGAAGCGTCCGTCCGCGATCAGAACTTCGAGAAGGCGGCCGCGCTCCGCGACAAGGAGCGGGAGATCCAGGGCGAGATCCGCAAGAAGCAGGAAGAGTGGGAGCAGCGGCGCCAGTCGCACCGGCCCGTGCTCGGCGAGGAGGAGATCGCTTTCATCGTGAGCCGCTGGACGGGCATTCCCGTTACGCGTCTTCAGGAGGCCGAGACCGCGCGCCTGCTGCGGATGGAAGACGAGCTGCACAAGAACGTGATCGGGCAGGACGAGGCCATCAAGGCGATCAGCCGCTCCATCCGGCGGAGCCGCGCGGGTCTCAAGGATCCCAACCGCCCGATCGGCTCGTTCATCTTCAGCGGCCCCACCGGGGTCGGCAAGACGGAGCTGGCCCGCTCGCTGGCCAAGTTCCTGTTCGCCGACGCGTCCGCGCTGATTCGCGTGGACATGAGCGAATACATGGAGAAGTTCTCCGTGTCGCGGCTCATCGGCGCTCCGCCGGGCTACGTGGGCTACGAGGACTCGGGCACGCTGACCAAGGCGATCCGCCGGAAGCCGTACTCGGTCATCCTGCTCGACGAGATCGAGAAGGCGCACCCCGACGTGTTCAACATCCTGCTGCAGGTGCTGGATGAAGGTCACCTGACGGACAACTACGGCCGCCAGATCGACTTCAAGAACACCGTGGTGATCATGACGTCGAACGTCGGCGCACGCGACATCACGAAGGGCAAGGGTCTGGGCTTCACCACCGGCGAAGCGACGAGCAACTTCGAGCGGATGCAGGAGAAGGTGAAGGAGGAGTTGAAGATCGTGTTCAACCCCGAGTTCCTGAACCGGCTCGACGACGTGATCGTCTTCCACCCGCTCAACCGCGAGCACATCTCGCAGATCGTCTCGATCCTGCTCAAGGATGTGCGGAAGCGGCTGGCCGAGGACGAGCTGACGATCAAGCTCACCGATTCGGCGACCGAGCTGCTGGTGAAGAACGGGTACGACGAGGCGTATGGGGCCCGGCCGCTCAAGCGGTCCATCCAGAAGTTCATCGAGGATCCGCTCTCGGAGAAGATTCTGCTGGGCGAGTTCGCGCGGGGCGACGAGATCGAAGTGGACGCCTCGCTCGACGGAACCAAGCTCGATTTCCGGGTGCTCTCGAGCGTCACGAAGGCGTAGGCGGGCGCAGGAATTCCGGAGCGGGGAAACCCGCACGGGGCCGGCAGGGTCCAAGTCAGGGGACCCTGCCGGCCTTTTTCTGTGTATATTGTCGTGATGACTCGCCTATTTTGTGTTGCCGTCGCCCTGCTCACGCTGGGGGCGACGGCGCGTGCGCAGGAGCCCGCCGCAGCCGCCGGTCGCTGCGCGACTCCTGATACGATCGTGTTCCGCGGCGCCAAGCGCACGCCGGACGCTTCGCTGCGCTCCGAATCGGGGCTGGCGCCGGGCGCCATGAACTACCGCACCCTCGACCGGGCGATCAAGGCGCTGTATGCGCTCGGCCAGTTCGAGGATGTGCAGGCTGCCTGCGAGCTCTCCCCCGACGGCAAGTTGGCGCAGCTCGTGTTCACGCTTCGCGAGCGGCCGCTGCTCGGCGCCGTGGACGTGACGGGGACCGACCGCCTCTCGCGCAATGATGTTCGCGATCGCGTGGATCTTCTCGTTGGCCGCCCGCTCGATCCGGCGCAGGTGGCGCGTGCCGTGCAGCGCATCGACTCGCTCTACCAGGCCGAAGGCTACTACCTCGCGCAGGTGAAGCCGGAGACGACGATCGTGAACGGCGACGTGAACCTGATGTTCCACGTGGACGAAGGGCGGCGGCTCGCCATCTCCGGCGTGGACATCACGGGCAACAGGGGCGTGTCCGACAAGGCGGTCGTCGCGGCCATGGCGACCAAGCCGGAAGGCTTCCTCTGGTTCAACAAGGGCGAGCTGGACGCCGACAAGTACGCCGCCGACGTGAGCGAGAAGATCCCGGCGTTCTATGCCGAGAGGGGCTACATCGACGCGCAGGTGCTGAAGGACACGCTCAAGGTGGATCGCGCCAAGGGCAAGGCGCTCGTGGACATCACGGTGAACGAAGGCCCGCGCTACAAGATCGGCACCTTCGAGGTCACGGGCAGCAGACACTTCTCCAACGAGGACATCGCGCGCTTCTACCCGTTCGGTGCGCAGCCGGTGACGATCACCGGGGCGGTGAAGGGGCTGCTGCGCACGGGCCGCAAGAACGACGACGACCTGTACTTCGACCAGGCGCGGTGGGACGACGCCACGCGGCGGGTCGGTGAAGCCTACGCCAATGAAGGCTACATCTACGCGAACGTGCGTCCCGTGGTGCAGCGCGTCACGGGGCCGGACGGCACGCCCACGGTCAACCTCCGCTGGGAGGTGGACGAGCGGCAACCGGCGATCGTGAATCGCGTCGAGGTGCTCGGCAACGACATCACGTCGGAGTCGTGCATCCGCAATCAGATCTTCGTGGTGCCAGGCGACGTGTTCCGCCGCGACGCGCTCATTCGCAGCTATCAGAGCATCGGCAATCTCGGATTCTTCGAGACGCCGCTTCCCGCGCCCGACACGAAGACGGCGAACGACAACGGCGACGTCGACGTCATCTTCCGCGTGAAGGAGAAGCGGACGGGCAACGTGAACTTCGGCGCATCCGTGGGGCAGGGCGCCGGCGTGGGCGGGTTCATCGGATTCGACCAGCCGAATCTATTCGGGCTCTGCAAGCGCGGCTCGCTCAACTGGCAGTTCGGCCAGTACATCAACGACTTCAGCCTCAGCTACACCGACCCGTTCATCAACGAGTCGCAGGTGTCGGGCACGCTGACGGCGTATCACTCCATGCAGCGGTACTTCGTGGGCAACGTCGGCCAGCCCACGCGCATCGGCGGCCAGCTGCAGCTCGGCTTCCCGGTCATGGGATCGCGCTTCTCGCGTCTCTTCGCGTCGTACGGCGCGGAGCGGGTGACATACAGCAACAGCGGCGCTGGCTCCCAGATCAATTGCGGTGTCGTGATCTGCTCGCGCTCGACGCTCGGCCTCACGTTCGATCACGACACGCGCATCGGCTTGCCCTTCCCGACCGACGGCGGCCACCAGACGCTGGCGGCACAGGCGAACGGCTTCCTCGGCGGCGCGCGATACACGCGCTACACCGGGGAGATTCGCCACTATGCGTCGCTCGCGCAGTTCGGCGGCAGCGCCCCCGGCAGCGAGCCGATCACCCTCTCCCTCGGGCTTTCCGCACGCGGCGGCGCGCTCTATGGCGATCCGGGCGGATTCGCGCTGACGCAGAAGTTCGCGCTCGGCGGCGTCCAGTACGGCGAGCCGCTGCGTGGCTACGAGGAGTTCTCCATCACCCCGTACGGCTACAACGCGAACACCTCGCAGCAGAACGCGTCGCCCCTGTCGTTCGGGAACGCCTTCTACACGAGCAGTGCCGAGCTCGGGCTACGGTTCAACCAGCAGTTCTATGTGGATGCGTTCTATGACGCAGGCAACATCTGGGCGCGCCCGCAGGACTTCAACCCGACGCGTCTGTTCCGCGGCGCGGGCGTTGGGGCATCCGTCGTGACTCCACTCGGACCTCTCGGTCTCGACTGGGGGTACGGCTTCGATCGTGTCGTGAACGGTGTCAAGTCACCGAAATGGATCCTGCATTTCAAGCTCGGTCAGCTCTTCTAACCTCTGGAGTATCCATGCGTTCGTCCCTTCGCGCGATGCCGCTCGCGCTCGCCGTCGCCCTCATCGCTCTGCTCAGCGGACCAGCAACCGCGCAGGGCCAGAAGAATGCCTACATCCGCTCGTCGGTGCTGCTCGATCAGGCGCCGGGTCGCGTGGAGGCACAGCAGCAGTTCGAGAAAGAGACCGCGCCGTTCAGCGATCAGATCAAGCGGATGCGCGACTCGCTCAACACGATGATCGCGAACTACACCAAGGCGCAGAGCACCCTGACGCCTGCGACGCGCGAATCGCGCGGCCGCGACATCCAGGGAAAGGAAGCGGAGTATCAGCGCCGCACCAACGAGCTCCAGCAGAAGGCGCAGCAGCGTGAAGCGGAGCTCGTGCAGCCGATTCTCGATCGCGTGAAGGCGGCGATCGAAGACGTGCGGATCGAGGGGGGGTACTCGTTCGTGTTCAACGCGGATCAGGGGTCGTCGCTGGTGGC
>JBJMNM010000178.1:0-2445 GCA_045804305.1 Gemmatimonadaceae bacterium
AACTTCTTGAGGGTGCGGGGTGAGCGATCTCTGGCGAATCGATGGCGTTGCGGTGGCCGAGTGCTCGTTCACTTCTTTCCGGCTCACCGGGGCCAGATGGAGCGCTCCCCACCGTCTCCCGCACCGTCAAAGCATTTCTGGCCCGGGTGCATCGAGCTGTGAACGCCACACGGCATCGATCCGAAGATCCGTTGTGATCCGCACCTCCCAACGGTCTCGAGGGGCCGGCCCGAGCGGCTTCTGATCGAGTCCCCGAGCGGCTGTTGATCGAGTGCGCCCGAGCGGCTTCTGATCGAGTCCCCGAGCGGCGGTCCTCTGTGTTCCTCCGCGTCCTCTGCGGTGAGCTGTTGCCGTTGGTGACGTGCTCAACCCGCGCGCCAGGGTGATTGCGCCAGGAACCGCCGCAGCGCGAGGAGCCACCGCATCCCGAATCCTGCCTGACCCTCGAGCTGCTCGAGCTCTCGCTGCATGTTGGCCCGAGCACGATCATCCCAGCGTCGGCGACCCTCCGGTGTCAGAAAGATGTGAGGACGCTGCAGCATTCCCGACAGGAACTCGCTCCGCCCGATCCTGAACCGCCTGGCGCTGGTCACCGCCGGCACGTACTCCTCCTTCACGCCATGGGCGTAGGCCGCGTACTCCTCCCATGACGCGCCGAGGATGCTCAGGTCGACGTCGAGCATGGTCTGCTCGTCGACGGGGAGCACGCTGCCGAGCGCGTGATGGTCGCGCGTGGCGAGGATCATCCGTTCGATGGAGCGCAGCTCTTCGCGGGAAAGTCTGCACCGCACGTTGAGGACCTCGTGCGCGAGGTCGGCGCTTCGGCGTTCATTGTCCGTGGCACCGGCAACGTAGACGGCGTCATGAAAGAGAATCGCCAGGAAGGCAGCCCGCGGCTCGGCGGTCGGCAGCGCGCGAAGCTGCTCCACGCAGGTGACGACGTGCGCCCAGTCGTGGTAGGCGCGACCGGGCGACCGGTGCGCAGCCCGCGCGACCTCCACGACGATCGGATCACACCCTGCCAGCCAGCCGGCCGGCAGCGATGCGGTCCACGTAGACAGCTCCGCGCGCTCGGTCAGCGCAGCGCCTGCACCACGGGCAGCTTCGACGCCCGTCGCGCCGGGAAGAAGCCGCCCACCACGCCCATCACGACGGCGAACACGATGCCGGCCAGCAGCAGCAGTGGCGTGACACGGAACGCAAACGCGATCTCGCTGAAGCTCGCCCAGTTCGTCGTGCTGGTGACCACGCCGTTGATCGGCAGCGCGAGCAGACAACCGATCACTCCGCCGATGAGCGCGATCAGCGCCGACTCGGCGAGAAAGCTCGCGAGCACGCTGCGCGGATGGAATCCGAGCGTCAGCAGCACGGCGATCTCCGGCGTGCGCGAGCTGACCGCCGCGTACATCGTGTTCACCGCGCCGAACACCGCGCCCACGGCCATGATGCTCGTGATCATGATCCCGAGGAATCGGAGGATGTTCCCGAGCAGCTCCGACTGGCTGGCGTAGAACTCCGACTCGCGGTGCGCGTCGATCTGAATGCGCTGGTCGGCGAGGAAGGCGCGCTTGGCCTCGTCGAAGCCGGCCGGATCCTTGAGACGAAAGGCGACGTCGGAGAAGGCGCCGCCGCGAAAGACGTTGAGGAACTGCTCGTTCTCGCCCCAGATCTCCGACTCGAAGCTCGACCCCTCGGCCGTGAACCGGCAGACGACCTTCCAGTCGCGGTTCGAGAAGCGCAGCACGTCGCCCACGTTCACGTTGGCGAAGCGGTCCTTGAGCTTGGAGCCCACGCAGATCTCGCTCTGCCCCGACGCGAAGCGGCGTCCTTCCACGATCTTGACGTTCCGCCGCACGTCCCACGCCTTGTCCGACACCCCCCGTGCCACGACGTTGGCGATCTCGAATTCGTTGCCGCCCGGCCTCCGGAGGTTGATGACGATGTAGGTCTCCGGGCTCACCATCGGCCTCCCGTCGGCCGCCGCGGCGATGTGCGGCGACGCGGAAAGGATGCTGATCGCCTCGCGTGGGATGCTGCTCGACAGCTCGCTGTCGGCGCCGCGGCGCAGCAGGAGCACGTTGTCGGACGAGCCCGTCTTCACCAACGCGGCAATGAAGCCATTCGCGAGCGCGAGCATGGCCACGAACACTGCCACCACGAGCCCGATACCGAGCGCGGTGAGGGCCGTGGAGACCGGCCGCTGCATCACGCTGCGGAGATTGTAGACGAATGGGATCTTCATTCGACCCTCCGGAGTGCCTGCACCACCGGGAGCTTGGCCGCCTGCCAGGCAGGGAAGATGCCGCTCGCCACCGTCAGCAGCAGCGCGACTACGCCGCCGAACAGCGCCGTCCCCGGCGTGACGTGGAATCCCGGCAGGAAGCCGCCTTCGCCGAAGCCCGTGATGATCGGGAGCAGCGCGGCGGCACCGAGGCCGAGCACCGC
>JBJMNM010000179.1:0-2445 GCA_045804305.1 Gemmatimonadaceae bacterium
CGCAGCGTCTTGAACTGCAACGGCATTGACGCAGAGGACGCGGAGGAACTGCAACAACCGCAGGGGACGCGGAGGACTGCCGCGCGAGCCAGCCAGGGCGCACGAGACCAACCCTGCGACCAAAAAAAGAAAGGACTGTGGAGTCGCGGGGCTGGCGGCGGTGCGCGGAGACCGGCTCGGTCTGGGAGCAGGCTGTTTCCGCGAGGATCCGCGGCAGTGTTCCGCGTAGATCCGCGATAGCGCTGTTGAACTGCTTTATCGCGGACCTCCGCGGATCGGAACAGCCGCGGATCCACGCGGAACCAATACTCGGCGCAGCGTCGCGTCCCGCCGACCCCAACACAATTTTCTTTTTGTTGGTGCAGGACTTGGTTTCCTCTGCGTCCCTCTGCGTCCTCTGTGGTGACGGCTCTGGCAAGAGCCTGGACCGCGGAGGACGCAGAGGACGCAGAGGGAGGCACACCGACATGGCGCCGCGCCGCGGCGTGTCCCGTCGACGCCAACAGCATTTCTCTTTTGGGGCCGCACCCAAAATGAAGGAAGGACCTTGGGGGTCGCGGGGCTGGCGGCGGTGCGCGGAGACCGGCTCGGACTCGGAGCAGGCCGTTTCCGCGAGGATCCGCGATAGTGCCGTTGAACTGCTGTATCGCGGATCCACGCGGAAGGAGAACAGCCGCGGATCCTCGCGGAAACAACACTCGGCGCAGAGTCGCATCGCGCCGACTCCAAAAGCACGTGCCGTTGGGTTTGCGGAGCTGGCGGCTGGGCGCGGAGACTAGCTCCGTCGCGGAGCTCTGCGTTCAAGGCCGTCGCAGCTCTTGACTGCCATCCCTGCCGCTATAGCTTCGCCGCCCCCACTCGGACCTCATGCCCGACCACCTCTGGACCATCGATTCGATCGAGGAAGGCGTCGCCCGACTGGAGACGGACGGCGAGCGCGTCATCCACCTCCCGCGCCACCTCCTCCCCTCCGGCGCCCGCGAGGGTCAGGTCCTCCGGGTCACCTCGAAGTCGGGAAAGGCGAGATCCGAGCTCACCATCGAGATCGACGAGGCCGCCACTGCGGCCGCGCTCGCCAGGTCCAGGGCGCAGACTACCGCCACCATGGCGGCATCAAAGAAGCGCGATCGGGGTGGCGACGTCTCCCTCTAGTAGGCCGATCTGCCACCGGACCGCGGCGACGATGGTGGGGTAAATTCTCCAGAGCCGTCGTACGGTTCACGGCTCACGCTTCACCTTCACCGCCCTGTGCCCCATCGGCAGGTGAATTCGTCTACCAGCACCTACCGCCCGCGACCTCCCACCTGTCGCGCGCCAGTCCGACTCGACCTCTCTTCGATGTCCCCCTCGAGCCCATTCCTCTTCGCCACCGGCGTCGAGAATAGCTATCCCACGATCGCCGGCGGCGTCCGGATCGATCAGATGGAGAAGTGTGGCCACTACGCGCGCTGGGAGGAGGACTTCGCCCTCGTGCGCGAGTCCGGCCTGAACGCGCTGCGCTTCGGCCCGCCGTACTACCGCGTGCACGCCGCGCCCGACCGCTACGACTGGGAGCACGCGGATCCGCAGATGCATCGCCTGCGCGACCTCGGCATCACCGTCATCGCCGACCTGTGCCACTTCGGCGTGCCCTCGTGGCTCGGCGGGTTCCAGGATCCGGCATTCCCGGTGCTGTTCGCGCGCTACGCCGGCGCCTTCGCGCGGCGCTATCCGTGGGTGCAGCACTTCACCCCGGTCAACGAGATCTTCGTGTGCGCGAGCTTCTCGGCGCTGCGCGGCTGGTGGAACGAGTGCGAGGCGAGCGAGAGCGCGTTCGTGCGCGCCATGCGCAACCTCTGCATGGCGCACGAGCTGGCCGTCGAAGCGATCCTCGCGGAGCGGCCCGACGCGATCATCGTGCAGGGAGAATCGATCGAGCACTTCCATGCGGCCAGCCGCGGCGCGCACGCCGAAGCCGACCGCTGGAACGCCATGAAGTTCCTCTCCGTGGACCTCACCATGGGCCACGAGCTCGCCCCAGGCATGGCGCGCCTGCTCAACGAGCACGGCGTCACCTCCAACGATCTGAGCTTCTTCCGCGAGCGCCGCGCGGTCGGGCAGCGGTGGCTCGGCGTGGACTACTATCCAAGCTGCGAGCATCGCGTCGCGTCCACCGGACGCCAGACCACGATGGGCAAGCCGATGGGCTTTCGCCGACTCGCCACCCAGTACTACCAGCGCTACCAGGTGCCGATCTTCCACTGCGAGACCAATCGCGTCAGCCACCTCGCCGTCGATTGGCTAGACGATCAATGGTCGGACATCATCGCCATGCGGGCGTCGGGCATTCCGATCACCGGCTTCACCTGGTTCTCGCTCACCGACCAGATCGACTGGCAGCATGCGCTGCGGGTGGAGCGGAACGACCTCCACACGGTTGGTCTCTACGATCTGCAGCGGCGCATC
>JBJMNM010000180.1:0-5014 GCA_045804305.1 Gemmatimonadaceae bacterium
CGGGACATCACCTTCGCGCCGGCGCGCGAAGATGCGACGCCGATCGTGATGCCCGACGAACCGGCCGACGAGCCGGCGCCCGCGGTCGTCGCGAACGGCACTCCATCTCCGTCGCGTCGGAAGTGGCTCATCGGGGCCGCCGCCGCGGGTGTGGTAGCGATCGTGGCCGCATCGGCCGTCGTGATCGGGAGTCGGCAGCGCTCCACTCCGCCTGTCGCTCCGCCTGTCGCGCGTGCGCCGGTGGCATCGGCGCCCGTCGCCGCCGCGCCGGTGGCTCCCGCGGTGCCGCTGCCCTCGGCCCCGATCGTCGACTCCGCGGCTGGCGTCGCGGGACGTCCGCTCGATTCCACGAAGGCGGTTGTGGCCGAGGCGCCCCCCAAGCCGAAGCGGGTGATTCGCGACTCGACGCCAGTGCCCAGACCGCGCCGCGACACGAGCACTCCAGTGGCCGCGTCGGTCCGGCGCGACTCGGCGCCGGCACGTCGTCGCGCCATGTCGCTCAGCGACAGCATCTTCCTCATTCCCGGCGCGCCGCCCGTGCGGCCGGATACGTCGACGCCGCCGCCGAAGTGAGCTCGACTGGTATTCTCGATGACTGAGGGACTCGAAACAGAAAACGCAGTTGCCTGAACGCAGATTGAGCCAGTAGTGAGACGTCCAGTGGAGTGCTCGGTACTCCACTGGACGACTCACCACTGGCTCAATCGCTTCCTACAACAGCGTACTCTGTACTGAGTCGCTCAGTCATCCAGAATGAGAGTCGAGTACTCCGCTACCGCCCCGCATTGTTCACGTTCGCCACCCCGCGCACCGCGGCCGCCAGCATCCGCACCTTCGACGCATCCGCCGCGCCGGATGCTTCTCCCTCGAGCTGCGTCGCGAGCTGCGCCAGCGCCGCGCTCCGCGGCGTGCCGGTGAGTGCCTCGGCCGACGACAGATCGCGCGCGATGCTCGCCGCGCGGTCCGACGCGATGCCCTTGTTCCGCACGAGCTGATCCAGGTAGGCGCGTGCGACGACCAAGCTCGCCGGCCACACGAGCTTCGGCTGCTCCTGCGCATTGAAGTGATCGAAGCGCACCAGCTTCGCCGCGTCGATCTCGTTCTGCGACAGGAACGCGCTCGGCTTGAGCTCGAAGATGTCGAGCCCGCGCGAGATCTCGGAGCCCACGATGTAGCCGTTGTACCAGTACGACGACCAGTAGCCGCCGCCGACGAGCTTCGTCGCGTCCATCGGGCCACGATCGTAGTACGCGATCTCCACCGGGTGCGACGCGTCCGTCCAATCGAAGACCGAGATGCCGCCCTGATACCACGACTGCACCATCACGTCGCGGCCGGGTATCGGGACCAGCGTGCCGTTGTGGGCCACGCAGTTCTCCTGCGACGTCTGCGCCGCCGGCATCTTGTAGTAGCTCTTGAACGCCATCTTGTTGTCCACGAGCGTGAAGATCGCGTCCGCGCCCCACTCGGGCTTGTCGGTCGCGCGGCAACGCGGCTGCGTGCCGCCGCCCCATTCATCCGAGAACAGAACCTTCGTCCCGTCGTTGTTGAACGTGGCGGAGTGCCAGAAGGAGAAGTTCGAGTCCGCGACCGCGCCGATCCGCGTCGGATGCGCCGGATCGCGGATGTCGAGCAGGAGGCCGTAGCCCGCGCACGCCCCGCCGGCCAGCCCGATCGCCGGATACACGGTGATGTCGTGGCACTGCGTGGGTCCGCGATTAGCCCCGCCCGTGGGCCGCGCGGTGGCCGGCCGGCCGGAGGCAGCCCGACGCGCCTCGGCGGCGGCGATGTCAGCGGCCGTCTCGGCATGCCGAGCCGGTGCAGTCAGGTTGTCGAAGATGTGCGGCGAGCTCACGATCGCCGCCTGCTCGGGATGCGCCAGCGGCACCTTGATCACCTCGATGCGGAACAGCGCGGTGTTCGGATCCTGATCCGGCGACGCGCCCGAGCAGCCCGCGAGCTCGCTCGGCGAGCGCACGCCCGCCGAACCGGAAACGTAGATGTAGACGTTCTCGCGATCGTTCGGGTCGGTGACGAGGGTGTTGGTGTGCGAGCCGCGGCAGGTCTGCACCGTGGTGAGCAGCTTCGGTGCGGCCACGTCGGTGATGTCGAACACGCGAATGCCGCGCGCGCGATCGTGGCTGACCGTGTCCGTCACGCCCTGCATGCCGCAGTCGACGCGGCCATTGGTCGCCTCGGCGGACACGAACAGCAGATTGCGATAGACGGTGACGTCGCTCTGCGAGCCCGGGCAGACGTACGCCGTGCGCAGCATGGGCCGAGTGGGATTGGAGATGTCCCAGACCTGGTAGCCGCTGTAGTTGCCCTGGAAGGCGTAGTTGCCGCTGAAGGCGAGATCCGAGTTGGTGAGCCGGTTGTCGCCGGGCGTGCTCGGGTTGGTGAACTTCTCCGACGGCGGCGTCTTGGACACGATGCCGAGATTCCAGATCGCTTCGCCGGCGTCGTACCAGCCGGCGCGGAGCCCGACGCGTGGATCGGGCGACGGCGCGGCGCCGGTGCTCACGGCCGCCGGGGCGCAGGCCGCGGCGAACAGCAGGGTGAAGGCGAGCGACGACCGCGCGCTCCAGTGCCGAGACGACGATGCGTATGTCATGACTAGTGGGTGGGAGTGGTGCCGGACGATCGTGCGGCCAGCATGGACTGCATGCGCTCGATCTCGGTGGTCTGATCGGCGGTCACGTCGGAGGCGAAGCGGAAGATGGTGACGTCCTGGCCAGCGCCTGGGCTGGAGAAGAGGCGGTCCACCATGGTGAGGGCGCCCTGATGGTGCTGGATCATGAACGTCAGGAAGAGCCGGTCGAACTCGGCGCGTCTGGCTTGCCCGAGCTGCGCGAGCTGCGCCGGCGTCAGCATCCCGGGCATCAACCCGTGCGACATGTCCATCCCGGTCATGTCCATGCCGGCGTGGTCGGCGTGTTCGCCGGCGGGTTGCGGCTCGGGCGCGGTCTGGCCGCGCTCGCGGAGCCAGCGCTGCATCATCGCCATCTCGTCGCGCTGCGAGACGTCGATCCGCTCGGCGAGGCGGCGGATGTCGGCCCCCGCCTCGCGGGTGGGCACCATGCCGGCCATCAGCACCGCCTGCGCGTGATGCGCGATCATCCCCTGCATGAACGCCACGTCCGCGGCAGTGTAGGCGGGGCGGCCGCTGTCGGCCCGGGCCAGGGCGGCAGGGGTCGGAGCATCTTGGGCAGCCGCGCTCGCGGACAGCCCCACGCTCGCGACGACGATGGTGGCGGCCACAAGGGCGGCCGCACTGAATGGGCGATTCATTCGTGTCGAGGTCATCGAAGGTGAACGTGCAGGCGACCGGAACTGTTGGGCAGGCGGCAACGCGATCAACGGCGTCACGCATGAACGAACAACAGATTGCACGGAAACGGCGGAAGAGGCAGGAAGATACGGATCGCCCTACGGCGGGCTCGATCTGGCGCACCAAGGCTGGCCCCGCTACGCCAAAGACAATGCTAGCGCCGCCGCCTCACGACCATCAACGCGTTC
This sequence comes from Gemmatimonadaceae bacterium, assembly GCA_045804305.1. Classification (GTDB taxonomy): domain Bacteria; phylum Gemmatimonadota; class Gemmatimonadetes; order Gemmatimonadales; family Gemmatimonadaceae; genus AG11. The sequence continues at coordinate 3,520 of JBJMNM010000180.1, forward strand.
CCCACTTCGCGCTCCCCCGTCTTGTCGGACGGTGCGTTCACCACGGCACCATCGATCACCATGGTTGTGGAGCCTCCGCCGTCGAAGTTCATCGCCTGCCAGGCGCCGAGCCGGCGCATGAGGCGCGCGAGATCCACGAGCGTCACGCCGCCGCTGTTCTCCGAGCGGCCATCGACGGTGAGCAGAATGAGCGTCGCGCTGTCCCGTGAGAAGCCGACCGCGGTGCGCGGGTGCACCATCTCGGCGTTGCGCGAGAGTGTGCCCTCCGTTGTAGCGGCGTCGCCCGCCACGTTTTCGCCGTCGCGGAGGATGCGCGGCCATCCGCCGATGAGCAGCACGGGCGCCGCGCCGTGTGGCAGGCGCGGCAGCGTGGCGAGCAGGACCTTCACCGTGTCGCCCTCGGCCATCGCCAGCACTGCCTTGGTTCGCGCGCCGTATGCGGCGAGCACAGCCCCATCCGTCGGGATGGTAGATCCGGACGTGCTGGACACGGCGCCGCGGCGCACGAACAGTAGCGTGTCGCCGCGATGACCGGCCGCCGTCATCGTCGCTTCGGCCGTCTGTCGCGTGGTATCGCGCGGCGCGGCCGTGCCGTAGCGCGCGGTGAAGAGGGCGGTTCCCTCCGGTTTGCCCGACGGATTGAAGTTCATCGCGACGATCGGCGTCATCGCGCCACGGTCCCACGCCTTGCCGTCGAGGATGTAGCGATCCATCACCGGACGTCCCGCGGCGTCGAGCCCGAACTGCACGTGGACGTTGTCGTAGGTATCGTATGGCGAATCGGTCACCTTGAGGCCCTTCCACCATTCGCCGCGGAGGACCTGCTCGTTCTCGTTCTCGCCCGATGTGAGCTCGAAGAAGTCGGCATTCACGGCGGCGGGCACGCGCACGCCCGTCGCGGCGACGCGGCGCACCATCTCGCTCGTCTTCTCGCGCCCCTTGAGCTGGTCGTGGGCGCGGGCCACGCGGAGCTCGATGTCCGGGCGGCGCAGGTTTACCGTGACGACGTGCATCACGAGCGGTCCGCGCTTGTCCACGATGTGGCGGTAGAGGACACCGGGCACCAGCACCCGACGCGAGACCGTGTCTCCTGTCTGCGCGCGAAGAGCAACGGGGAGCGTGGTCGTGACGCAGAGCGCCGCTCCCAGGGTCAGTCTATTGATCCAGCATCGTGTATCGAGCGAGGAAGATCCCATTGTTGAAAAGAGAAGGTTCTCTGTGTCCTCTGTGGTAAATGCACTTGGCAAGAGCATTGAACCACAGAGAACACAGAGGACACAGGGAGGAAGCCCAAGAAACGTGGACGCCGGGTCGCGCCTAGAGTGCGCCGCCGGCGTAACCCGGGCAAGACTACACGTAGTTGGCCATTCCGGCTTCCGTTCCGTCCGAATGTGCCCAAGTTTCGCGATTTCCTTCGCATCAGCGATCAGCAAAGGCTTCAGGCTTGACAGCTTGCCGCTGACAGCGTCTTCTGCACTGGCTCCCGAGCTTGCAG
>JBJMNM010000181.1:0-4929 GCA_045804305.1 Gemmatimonadaceae bacterium
CCCGCGCGTCGCGATCAGCTCCGTGGGCGCGTACGCCAGCACCGGCGTTCCGGCGATCGGTCCCTCGACCCACTTCACCTTCTCGAGCGACGCCTGATACGGTGACGTCAGTCGCATTGCCCGGAGAAATCGATCGAGGGGCGTACGTGCCTCGGCGAGCCTGCCCGAGCGAAGAAGCTGGATCGACTGCTCGAGATCGAGTCGCGCCTCCTTTGGCGGCTCGGGAGGGATGCGTCGCACCTCCTCGAGCTGCCGCACGGCGCTGTCGGCCTGACCGCGCCTTGCGAACAGGTCGATGAGATCGAGGCGCACCGCGAGGTTTGCCGGCGAGAGCACGAGCAGCTCCTGAAGCCGGCCCTGCCGCCGCTGGAGTGAAGCGCTGTCCGCGCTCCGTGCATCGAGCTCGGCGAGCGCGTACAGCGCATGCGCGTTGCGCGGATCGGCGCGGCGCAGCTCGTCGAGGATCTTCTGCGCGTCGGCTGGACGGTTCGTCAGCGCATAGAGCTTCGCGAGCGTGAGCACGACGTCCGCGTTCGATGCGTCCAGCTTGCGCGCGCGGACCAGTTGGTCCTCCGCCTCCTTGAAGCGTCCGCCCTGCAGATAGGTGAGGCCGAGGTTCGCGTACCCGAGTGGATCATCGGGCGCGAGCTCGATCAGCTTATTGAACTGCACCTCGGCTTCCGGTAGCTGGCCGCGCTGAAGGTGGCTCATCGCCAGCGTGCGGGTGGTGAAGAGCTCCTCCACCGGGGCCGGCTTGTCTTGGCGGCAGCTGGTCAGCGAGAGTGCCAGCGCGGTGCCGAGGAGCGAGTGGAAGAGCGGTCGGCGGACAGCTCGGGGCATGCGGGGTCGATCGTGAGTGGGTGCGTGACGCTCCGGTCGACGGTGTGCACACCACGTCGAGCGGGGGAACGGGACGATAGTAGCTCAACGTTGCCTTTGCGAGAGCATCGTTCGAGACGTCCGCGACTCACGACGGCCCGGCTCCGTGACAGGGAGCCGGGCTTCGCATTTCAGCTCACCCCTCAATCGCCTTCGGGTCCATCCAGAACACCTCGAACCGGTGTCCGTCGAGATCGACGAAACCCCACCCGTACATGAACCCGTGATCCTGCCTGTCCCCCGCCGGCGCGCCGCCCGCCGCCTCGGCCTTCCGCACCATCGCGTCGACCGCTTCCCGGCTCTCCACGCTCAGCGCGAACAGCGCGCTGGTCTGCTTGCGTGGATCGCCGATCGGGCCCTTCGCGAAACCGGTGAACCGCTCCTTGTTCAGCAGCATGAAGTACGCGTCCTCGCCGACCAGCATGCACGTCGACGTCGCGTCGGTAAACTGCGGATTGAAGGCGAAGCCGAGTGTCTCGAAGAAGGTGATGGAGCGCTGTACGTCGCTCACGGGGATGTTGACGAACAGCTTGTGCGAGGTCTTGGGGCGGGTGCCGGCGTTGGTGATGGTCGGTGCGGCGGCCTGGGTCGTGGTCATGGGAGTCGAGCCTCGATGAAAAGTGTGAGGAGCAGGGAGTGTCAGCGGGTCGGACGCACCAGCGCCCGAACGCGCGCATCGCGCAGATACAGGCCGCCCCAGATCAGCGCGGCGACGTACGTCGGAAACAGGATGTGGCTGAACAGCGGATTGTCGACACGGAGGTGCGTCGCGATCGCGCCGCCGAGGTAGCCGGTCCACAGGATTGCGCCGAGTGGAGCGGTGCGTGGGATGACGTAGACCACGAGGCAGATGAGCCCGAGCGTGCCGATGATCGCCACGTGATGCGGCTGATAGCCCAGTGTGGTAGTGCCCTGGAGCGCCATCTGGTTGGGGATCAGCTTGATCGCCACGTCGAAGGTGAGGAACGCGATGGCGAGACCGCTGAGGATGCGGCCGGCCAGCCGACCGCGCGACGATGGTGCGGCGGCTGCCGAACTGGCGACGGACGGGGCGGACTGCAGAAGCGCTGCGGACATTGAAAGACTCCATGTTGGGGTTTGCAGTCTTAGACCGGTGCTCCCCCCAAAACTCATCGGTCCCGCCGAAAATTCTTTCGGCGGGACCGCTAGGCTCTGACCCGGCAACGACTTATGCGCTTATTGTCGTCCTGAGCGCAGCGCGAAGGACCTGCACCTGCACGACAGCCGCAGCAAATGGCAGACAGGAGGTCGACGCCGAGGGCGTTGAGGCGCGGCAGGTGGTGCTGGAGGGCCGCCAGCGTGTGACCTGGTGGATGTGCGACGGATACTAGGTTACCCGCTTGGTCTGTCCAGGGGCGGCCGGCTGCCCGCCGCCGTGTCGCGTGCGCGCCATCTCGTCATTCTTCCGGAGTGCAGCATGAAGCGAAGCCCGTTTGCCCTGCGCGTGACGTTGGTGAGCACGATGATGCTCGGTGTCGTGACTCCTCCGGCGCTCGCCCAACGTGACGACGCGTTGCGGGTCGGTGCCCGCTACCGCGTGACGCTCGTGAAATTTCCCGAGCGCGTCGGGCCGCAGCTGCCAATGGACCGATGGCTGGCAGGAGAGCTCGTCGAGCGTCGCGTCGATACGCTGGTGCTGCGTCCACATCCGGCTACCGGATTGGTTCCGGTCCCGGTGGCCGCGATCGATCGCCTCGAGGTGAGTCGTGGCGTGTCGCGCGGGGTCAGTGCATTCGAGAATGCATTCGGCGGCGCAGTGGCCGGCGGGCTGACGGGATTGTTCCTCTACAGGTCGGGGCTTCGGGGCACGAACTTCCAGAAGCCATGGCAGGCGGTCGGCATCAGTGCCGCTTCCGGCGCCGCCGGTGGCCTGATCAGCGGGCTGCTCTTCCCGACCGAGCGGTGGAGGCGTGTGGACAAGCCGGCCGTGCGCTGATGAGTGGCGCACGGACCGAACGCACGACGGGCGGCCTGGACAGGCCGCCCGTCCTCGCTTCTGCCTGATTCAGCTAGATGTCGAGGTTCGACGCGAACTTCGCGTTGCTCTCGATGAACAGCCGCCGCGGCTCCACCTCGTCGCCCATCAGGGTGCGGAACGCCTCGTCGGCCATCACCGCATCCTCCACGTTCACCTTCAACAGGGTGCGCGTGTTCGGGTCCATCGTGGTGTCGAAGAGCTGATCGGCGTTCATCTCGCCGAGGCCCTTGTAGCGCTGGATGTTGAGGCCCGTCTTGCCGTCGGGCACCAGCCGCTTCGCGATCTCGTCGCGCTCCTTCATGTCGAAGGCGTAGTACGCCTCCTTGCCCTTCGCCACGCGGAAGAGGGGCGGCTGCGCGATGTAGACGTAGCCGGCCTCGATCAGCTCCGGCATCTGCCGGTAGAAGAAGGTCAGCAGAAGCGTGCGGATGTGCGCGCCGTCCACGTCGGCGTCCGTCATGATGATGATCTTGTGATAGCGCGCCTTGGTGACGTCGAACTCGTCCTTGATGCCCGTGCCGATGGCCGTGATGATCGTCCGGATCTCCTCGTTCGACAGCACCTTGTCGATGCGCGCCTTCTCCACGTTGATGATCTTGCCCCGCAACGGCAGGATCGCCTGGAACTCGCGCTTGCGACCCTGCTTGGCCGAGCCGCCGGCCGAGTCGCCCTCGACCAGGTAGATCTCGCAGAGCGACGGATCCACCAGCGAGCAGTCGGCGAGCTTGCCCGGCAGGTTGCCGATGTCGAGCCCCGACTTCTTGCGGGTGAGGTCGCGCGCCTTGCGCGCCGCCTCGCGCGCCCGCGCGGCCGACATCGCCTTCTCGATCACGATGTTGGCGGTGCGCGGATGCTCGTCGAGGTATTGGCCGAGCCACTCGTTGGCGACGGACTTCACCGCGGACTCCACCTCGGAGTTGCCGAGCTTGGTCTTCGTCTGCCCCTCGAACTGTGGATCGGTGAGCTTGGCCGAGATGACAGCGGTCAGACCCTCGCGCACGTCCTCGCCGGTCAGGTTCTCGTCCTTCTCCTTGAGCTCGCCCTTCTCCCGCGCATAACGGTTCAGGGCGGCCGTAAGCGCGGAGCGGAACCCGCTCAGGTGCGAGCCGCCCTCGATCGTGTTGATGTTGTTGGCGAACGAGAAGACCGACTCCTGGTAGGAGGAGTTCCACTGCATGGCGACCTCGAGCGCCCCCTCACCGCTCTCGCCCTCAAACGAGATGACCTTCTTGTGGATTGGCTCTTTGTTGCGGTTGAGGTACTCGACGAAGTCGACGATGCCGCCGTCGTACTGGAACTCGGCGCGATGCCCGGTCCCCCGCCGGTCGACGAGCACGATGCGCAGGCCACGGGTGAGGAACGCGGTGTCGCGCATCCGCTCTTCGATCGTCGTGAAGTCGATCTCCAGCGACTCGAACACGTCGGCATCCGGGAGGAAGGTGATAGTCGTCCCGGTCCGCTTGGTCGCCTCGCCGCGCTTCAGGTCACCGAGCGGCTTGCCCCGCTCGTAGGACTGCGTCCAGACATAGCCGTCGCGGCTGACCTCGATATCGAGGCGCTCCGATAGCGCGTTGACGACCGACACCCCGACGCCGTGCAGCCCGCCGGAGACCTTGTAGCCGCCACCCTCGCCGAACTTGCCCCCGGCGTGGAGCACAGTCAGCACAACCTCGACGGCGGGACGCTTCTCCTTCTCCATCACGGCCACGGGGATCCCGCGGCCGTCGTCGGTCACGGTCACGGAATTGTCGGGATGGATGACCACCTCGACGGCGTCGCAGTGGCCCGCCAGGGCCTCGTCGACGGAGTTGTCCACGACCTCGTAGACCAGGTGATGGAGACCGCGCGTGCCCGTCGAGCCGATGTACATGCCGGGGCGCTTGCGCACGGCCTCGAGCCCCTCGAGCACGGTGATGTCCTTGGCGTCATAGCCGGACTTCGACCCCTTCGGCGCGCGCTTGCGGGGCTTGGGCTCCTTCTCTGGCAAAGGTCCTCCTAGGACGTGGAAAGCCCCGACTCCGCGCCTCCAGACGACGGGTCGGGGCGGTGCA
>JBJMNM010000182.1:0-3562 GCA_045804305.1 Gemmatimonadaceae bacterium
CGCTTAAGATTCCGACCTCATGAGACCAACTCCCTCCTTTCCAGCCGAGCTCATCGCTGCGGCCCTCCCGACAGCTCAGGACGACACCGGCGCGCCGGGCGCGCCTGCCGATGTCGTGATCGAGCGTCTGCACGACGACGCCGTGCTCCCCTCCCGCGCCACCGAGGGCTCCGCCGGTTACGACCTGCGCGCCTATCTCGCGCGGCGCAGCGTGAAGTACTCCGACGGCGCAGCCCAAGGCGAACGCTCTGCCACGGATGAGTCCGGCGAATGGGGTCTGACGCTCGAGCCCGGTGAAATGGCGCTCATCCCGCTCGGCTTTCGCACGCGCCTCCCGGTGGGCATCGAGGCGCAGGTGCGCCCGCGTAGCGGACAGTCATTCAAGCACGCGCTCACCATCCCGAACGCGCCAGGTACGGTCGACGCCGATTACGCCGAAGAGTGGCTCGTCATCGTGCGCAACGACGCTCCGATCGCGCGCCGCATCGTGCATGGCGAGCGGATCGCGCAGGTCGTGTTCGCCCGCTACGCGGAGGTCGCGTTGCGCGAGGGGCCCGTGCGGCGCAGCACTGATCGCGCTGGCGGATTCGGTAGTACGGGCAAATCGTGAATCGCGGGAAACGCGTCTCGCTGAAATACGTAGGGCCCACCATGGCGCCTGGCCATGTGGGCCCTACTGGATCGGACCGGTCGGCGCGGAGCGCCGGTCGGCTAGCGAACTAGGGCCGTTACCGGCTCCCGGCGATCCGCGCCATACGCTGGTCAGTAGACAAAGAATCACCTCCTCGATTTCGGGTTCGACATTCAGGCGAACGCTTTCGTATACCCAAGCTGATCGATCGCGTTCCCGCATGCAAGCGGTGCGAAGCGTTTTTCGCGCGAGCCCGCGCCGGCTTCGGGCCGGCCTCCACTCCTGGGTTTCTCATGACAGCTCGCAGCACGACGATCCTCCTCGCCTCGCTCGCCCTTCTTGTCGGTTGCGCCACGCAGCCCGCGTCGCATCCAGCGCCGGCCGTCAGCCCCGCGGGGGCGCCGACCGCGGCGACGGCCGCGTCCGCTGTCGCGCCCGCACCGCCCGACCAGGACTATTACGTGTTCGCCGCGGCGGAAGGGAACGACCAGATCTACCTGATCCGCTTCGGCCCGGGCGGCATCCGCAGCGACCGCACGACCACCACCGGGATCATGCCCACCGACGTGGACGGCCCGCACGGCGTCGCCATGTCCCCCGACGGCAAGTACTACTACGTCACCACGGCGCACGGCACCCCGTTCGGGTACCTGTGGAAGTACACGACGGCGAACGACTCGCTCGCTGGCCGCGTCATGCTCGGCAACTTCCCGGCGACGGCGCAGGTCACCCCCGACGGTTCCTTCATCTACGTGGTGAACTTCAACCTGTACGGCGAGATGGTGCCCTCGTCCATGTCCATCGTGTCGACAGACGAGATGGTGGAAGTGGCGCGGGTGACGACGTGCATCATGCCGCATGGCTCGCGCATCAATCCCCAGGGCACGAAGCAGTACTCCGGCTGCATGATGGACGACATGGCGGTGGAGATCGACACGCGTGACTTCAGCGTGTCTCGCCACTTCATGCTCACCAAAGGCAAGGAGAAGGGAATGCCGGGCGCGCCTGCGCAGCATCGAACCATGGCGAGCGGCGCCGCGCATGACATGAGCGGACACGGCATGGAGGCGCCCAAGCCCGGCGACGTGAGCTGCTCGCCGACGTGGGTGCAGCCCTCGTCCGACGGCGCGAAGATCTTCGTGGCATGCAACAAGAGCAGTGACATCGTGGAGATCGACGTCGCGAGCTGGACGCTCACCCGCCGGTTGCCGGCGGGCAACGGCATCTACAACCTGGCCGTGACTCGCAACGGCAGGTACATCGTTGGAACGAACAAGCGCGACAAGTCCGTCTCCGTGATCGACATCGCCTCCGGCACCGAAGCGGCGCGCATTCCCACCACTCGGCGCGTCGCGTCAGGGCTCACGATCTCGTCTGACGACCGCTACGCCTTCGTCACGCAGGAGGGCGTTGGCTCTGAACCCGGTGCCGTAGACGTCATCGATCTGCGCGCGCTCCGGAAGGTGGCCACCATCGACATCGGGCAGCAGGCGGGCGGCATCGACTTCTGGAAGGCGGCACCGCCGCGCTGATGCCCATCTTCTCGGGGGCCGGTGCGCGGACGTACTGGGACGAGAGCCGGTCGCACCGCTACAGCCTCCTGTTCGCGCTTCCGCTGCTGCTGCTCTACGAGCTGCTCGAGGTCGTGGCACCAGTGCGTGCCGCGGGGGGCGTGATACGCAACGGCGCGGATGTGATCCTCACCGGATTGTTCACCGCCGCGTTGGGGCCGCGCGGCCCGATGGTGTTCATGGCGCTCGTGATCGGTGGTGCGCTGATTCTGATCTGGCGCGACCGCCGCAGCGGCCCCATTCGGCCGAGCATCTTCGCGCTCATGTTCGCCGAGTCGTGCATCCTGGCGCTGACGTTCGGCGTGGTGATCGGAACGGCGACGGTCCGCCTGCTCGGGCCGCTGCGGTCGCTCGCCATGAGCGCCAATGGCCTGGACGGCCCGCTGCTCGCGCGTCTCACGCTTTCACTCGGCGCGGGGCTGTACGAGGAGCTGCTCTTTCGGGTGGTGCTCGTCGCCCTGATCGCGAACGCGCTCCGCGTGATCGGCTTCAGCCGCATGATCGCCGGCGTGGTGGCCGTGGTGACCGGAGCGCTGATCTTTTCCGCCTTCCATTACATCGGCCCATTCGGCGAGCCGCTCCGATTGGAATCGTTCGTCTTCCGTTTCCTGGCCGGGCTCGGGTTCTCGGCGCTGTACCTGACGCGCGGCTTCGGCATCACGGCGTGGACGCACGCGCTCTATGACGTGGCCGTTCTGATGTGAGAGACTACCGCACGCCGAGCATCGTCGCCATCATCGCGATCGCGCGCGGATCCGCGTATTGTGCGAGCTGTTGAATGGCCGCGGCGCGGACGTCGGGATGCTTGTTCGTCTGAGCGATCTCCAGTAGTTGCGGCACTGGATCGTCGTCGCGCGTCCGGCGCTGCGCGAGCGCTCGGACCGCCGTCCGACGTTCGCTCGCCGGCCCGTCGTCCGCGAATGCCTCGGTGCCGAGGGTGCTCACCGCACCCCGGGCGAGCAGGTCGCTCGCTCGGCGGCGGTAGCTCTGCGGTTTCGTGGAGTCGCGGGCCGCGTCCGCGAGAACGTCCCACCGCGGCTGGCTGTCCACGAGAATCATCGGCAGCAGCGCCTGCTGTGCCGCCCGCCCATCGCCGCGGCGGGCCAGCGTCCGCAGGTACGTGCCCGCATCCGTCGTGCTCACCATTCCCAGGTCGAGCACCGAGTCACCGAGGACAGGGAGCGGCCCTGCCATCACGCGGAGCGTGCTCGGTTGACCCTCCACGACTCGCACCGTCACCCGCATCGGACCGTGCACGCACGGCGGCGGTGTCCACTCTCGCCCGCCGGAGTACTCGACGTACATGAAGCTGCGGCCGCTGCCAAGGCCGTCCGACATCGAGGTCGCTCCATCGCCACAC
>JBJMNM010000183.1:0-6202 GCA_045804305.1 Gemmatimonadaceae bacterium
CGCTCGATGCGGCGGCCCAGTGCACGGGCGATCGGCCAGCCAATCACGATCACTGCGCACATCACGAAAAACCCGATCGCGAGATCGACCGCCTGCGGCGGGATGCCGTGCTGCATGTAGGGCGGCATCTGCCCGGTATGAACCATGATGTCCGGCCTCTCGCGGGCCAGACCCTCCATCTCCCGCACGTGCGCCTCCGCTTCCCGTACGGCGGCTTCCGCCTCGCGCACGCCATCTTGCGCACCGTTCAGCGCCTGCCGCGCCGCGCCGCGCTGATCGGCCGTGGTGGCGTTGGCCAACTGCGTCTGCGCCTCGCGCACGTGCTGCTGTGCTTCGCGCAACTGCTGCTGGGCCTCGCGCACCTGTTGCTGCGCCTCGCGGACCTGCTGCTGCGTTTCACGCGCCTGCTGTGCGGCCTCTCGCGCCCGCTGAGCCGCTTCCTGGGCCGCTTCCTGGGTCGCTTCCTGGATCGACCGCCTGATCTCTTCGCCGATCGATTGGCCGGTCGCTCCGCCCTGAGTGGTGCTCGACACGCCCGCGTCGACGAAGATGAATTGGAGTGGCGCCATATCAGCGCATCCCCGCCTCGGAGCTCGGCGTCGCGTACGTCCACTGCTGCGGACTGAGCTTCCGCTGCCGCGGATACACTTCGTCGAGCGTGCCCGCGTCGTACAGGCGGCCGTTCAGCATCACCATCGAGACCGAGTTGCTGTTGCGGATGTTCGCGAGCGGATCCTTGTCGAGCACGATCAGGTCCGCCAGCTTGCCCGGCTCGATCGAGCCCAGATCGCGCGACAGCCCGATCGCCTCCGCGCCAACGATCGTCGCCGCGCGCAAGGCGTCATGAGTGGAAAGCCCCCCGGACTGCAAGAGCCACAGCTCCCAGTGCATCCCGAGCCCCTGGAGCTGGCCATGGCTGCCGACGCCGATCCGTCCGCCATGGGCGACGGTCTTCGCGACGTCCTGCGCATGCTGCCACATCGCGTACTCTTCCTTGATCGCGAACCCCGCGGGTCCGGGGGCGTTGCCCATGCCGCGACGACGGATCTTCGTGTCGAAGTCCACCGGATGCGTGAAGTGCCGCAGCTTCGCGTCGCCGAGCAGATCCTCGCTCTGATAGAACCAGCCCTCGCCGAACGGGCCGCCGTATTCCACGATCAGCGTCGGCGAGTTGGTGACCTGCGTTCCCTTGTACCACTCGAACACGTCGTCGTACTTGGGTGTGATCGGCAGCGTGTGCTCCACGCCCGGGTAGCCGTCGATGCCGTGCGTCAGGTCGAGCTTCTGATCGAGCCCGCCCTCGGTGGTCGGCATGATGCCGAGCTCCTTGGCGGCCATGATGATCCACTGCCGCTGCTGGCGGTTGCCGCTCATGTACATCTTGAGCGTCTTGGTGTCGTAGTACTTGGCGTAGCGCGCGAGCACCTGCCGCGCATGCTCGAGGTCCTTGATGTTCTCGCCGGCAAACACACCCGGGCCGGTCGTGTACACCCGCGGGCCGACCATGTCGCCCATCTCCACACGGTCACCATACGTCATGAAGTCGGTGGTGCTCGTCTGCGGATCGCGCGTGGTGGTGGTGCCGTACGCCAGCGTGGCGAGGTACTGCCAGGTCTGGGTGTTGTGCACCTGCGGCGTGAGCCACTGCGGGTGATAGTGGATGTCCACGAAGCCGGGCATCATCACCTTGCCGTGCACGTCGATGACCTTGGCGTTCGCTGGGATCGTGATGCTTCCCGATGGCCCAACGGCAACGATGCGGTTGTCCTGCACGAGAATGTCGGCGTTCTCGATGATCTCGTTGCCCTTCATCGTGATCGTCCTGGCGCCGCGGAAGGCGACGACTCCACGCGGCGTGTCGCGCAGCGCAGGGACGGCGATGCGCGTCTCCACCGGCTTGTAGCCCGGCTTGTCCTTCTTCGTCGTGTCGGCCTTCGCGATCGAATCGGCCCGCGCGACGCTGTCCTTCTTTGCCGGGTCCGCGCGCAGCGCGGTCTTGAGCCGCTCGACCCCCTTGAGCGAATCCTCCACTGCCTTGGCGCGGTCGAGATCGTACGTCCACAGCGCATTGCCGAGCGACCACATCACCTTGCGGCCGTCGGCGCTCCAGGTGGGGAACTCGCCGCCGATCTCGTTCAGCTTCTTCACCGGCACGCTCGCCGCCGCCGGATCCACGACCGAGACCGTCGGTGCCGTGGCGCCCACCTCCGGGATGGTGATCGTGTACATGTTCATGTTGACCATCGCGATGGCCTTGTCGCCCCTGGGCGCCATGATCACGAGGTCGGCCGGCGGCGGCTGCGGCGGCGTCGGCTCGGCTTCATCGTCGCCGACGTGGGTGCGCCCCGCCTCGATGAGCGTCGGCCGCGACGCGCGGCCGCCGATGAACTGCTTCGCGACCTGTTGATCCAATCCGGCGTCGAGCGTCAGATCCATGCCGCTGCCCGCGCCCGGCGGCAGCGGTCCCGTCACCTTGAGGTGCGTCTTGAGATCGGTGCCGTCCCAGCGGAACGACACGAGCCCCTCACGTCCGTACGCGTAGATGCGATCGGGATTCGAGGTGAAATGCGCGTTGCCCATCCCGCTGGCCGGCATGATCGTCGTGACCTTGCCGCCGGTGGACGGCAGCCAGACGAACTCCGCCGCGACCGGTCCGAAGAACGCCGCCCCCGCCTCCTGCATCTCGCGCGCGGCCGCGCGTACGCCCACGATGCGGTCGCCCGCCGGCGACCACGCGAGATCGCCGTAGAGCCCCGAGCCCGTCAGCGTCTGGGTGCTCCACCCATTCTTGCCGAGCGTGGCGCGCTGGATCGTGCCGCCCTTCGCATCGTTCCAGGTGGTGTACGCGATCGACCGCGAATCCGGCGACCACACCGGCCCGAACTCGCCCACGTCGCTCGTGCTCACCCGCTGCGGCGTTCCACTCGGCAGATCCACGACGTACACGCGATCGAGCGAGGAAAAGGCGAGCTTCTTTCCGTCGGGCGACGGCGCGATGTCGCGAATCTGGTGCGCCGTGAACTTCGCCGCGGTATCGACGCGATACGCGAACTTCACCTCCGGTCCCATCTCGAGATCGACCTTCGCCTCGAAGGGAATCTTGACGGGCGCGGTCTTGTCCACCGGCACGCGCCAGATCTCGCCGCCGTACGACACGACGATCGCCCTGCTGTCCGGCGTGAACGCGTAGCCCGGATACGCATCCATCGGTGCGCGCGACTCGGTCTCGTCGCGCTGCACGGGATAGGCGAGCCAGTCCTCCTGCTGCGTGTCGAGGTTGCGAAGCCGGAGTCCCGTCTTCGTCTCGAACCGCGACGCGTACACGAGATACTTGCCGTCGGGCGAGACGGCGGGGCGGAACGCGGACCCGAAGCGCTTGGACATCTGCGACGTGCGTCCCGTCTCGCGGTCGAACACGTAGAGCTGATACTGCGGCCCCACGGCGTTGTACTGCCAATCGCCCTGGCGCGCGGCATACCAGATGTAGCGCGGGTCGTGACCGAAGGTGGCGCCGAGCATCTTCGTCGTCGGCGTGATGGCGGGCGTCGCGGTGATCGGCACGCCCTTGCCCCCGTCGACGTGGAACATCCACAGCTTGGCCGTGCCGAACGTGCCGCCCGACCGAGAGGCGACGACGTACTTCCCGTCCGGCGACCACGCCGGTGAGACGTACATGTTCACCGTCCCTGTGGTCAGGGCGGTGGTGTCCGAGCCGTCCGCGTTCATCGTCCAGACATTCTCGGCCCCCGACCGGTCCGACACGAACACGATCTTCTTTCCATCCGGCGAGTAGCGCGGCTGGGCGTCGTACGCCATGCCGTGCGTGAGGCGCGTCGCCTTGCCGCCCGTGATCGGCAGCGAGTACAGATCGCCGAGGAGGTCGAACACGAGCGTCTTCCCGTCGGGGGAGACGTCGAGCGAGATCCACGTGCCCTTCGTCGTGGTGAAGGAGTGGGTGCGCGCCGTCTTGAGCGGGAGCCCAGCGGCGGGTGGCTTGGGCGCAGTGGCGCCCGGCGCATCCTGCGCGGCGAGCGAAGACGACACCGCGACGACCGCGGCGAGCGAGGCGAGGGAGAGGAGACGGAGGCGCATGGGGACGTTGGGGAAGGGACGGCGACCGCCGGTGAGGGGTCTCTGCGGTATTCTATAGAGCAGCGCCGGATCGGAAAGGTGTCCGTCCCCCTAGCGCTCCATGGCCAGCGCCATCACGAGCTGCGCCGCCGGAATGAGCGCGATCGCGACGGGCGGAGTGCCGCGAGGCGCGGCGCCCGCGACGACCAGCCCTCCGACCAGAATGCCGATCGACGATATCGCCGTCGCGGCCACGTTGCCGCGACCACGCGCGCCCAGGTGTGTCCCGATTGCCAACCCGATCGGCTCGCCGAGCGCGAACCCGATGATGGCCGGACCGAACGCGCAGTACTCTCCCTGACAGCCTCTTGCGGAGGACGCGCCGATGACGGTGCCAAGAAACGCGCCGCCCACGCCGCCGAGCAGCCCGCCGATGAGTCCTCCTACGATACTGATCTCGTGCGGTGCGACCGTTGTGTCGTACCGCGTCGCACCCGTCGGCTCACTTCCGACTGACAGCTCGAGCCGCTGCACGCCCGCCGGCGCGCGGTACTGCGCTCCGCCCGCCGTGGACAGGACGCTCGCCAGAGCGACGCCCGCGACCGCGATCGACGTTTTCATGATGCCTCCGTGATTCCCGGATCCTGATTGGCCCGTCACACCGAGTGACGGGCTCCATCAGGAACGCGAAAACACACGGAGAATCGGCTCACGCCCCACCCGGCCATTCCTTACTTGCGAAACCCCGCCGCACCCATAGGGTATATGAAGGCCCTGGACGGAGTCCTGGCGAGGGCCGGAACACGATGGATCGGCAACGAAGGAGGCTCCAAATGCCTGGAACAGACCGCGTGTCACGCTCTGCATTCGTTCTCGTCGCCGGAGCGCTCGGCGTGATCAGTGCGTCCTCTGCCGCCGACGCTCAGATCCGCCGGCAGGCTACCGCGCAGGCGGCACAGCCGGCCGCGCAGACCCCGCCCCCGCGCCGACCAACACCACTGCCGGTGTACCCGAGCGGCAGCGGAATGCGGATCGGCTACGCGGGCGAGCGCGGCCAGGGGCGCGGCCAGTTCCAGGGGCAGTTCCGCCAGCACCGTCAGCGCTTCGCACCACCGGTGGTCTACTATCCGGTGCCGTCATACGGCTACGGAAATGGCTACGCGCCGTACGGCTGCGGCAGCTCCGTCTGCGACGTGAACGGGAACCCCGTGATGCGGGGCTTCGACGAGCCGGGACAGAACCAGATGCTCTCGCCCGCCGCGGTGCCCGACCTGAGCGGCTCGCCCTACGTGGCCCTCGAGGGCGGCGTGATCTTCGTGGACTTCGGCAACGGTGACCGCCGCAACGTCCCCGCCTGCGCCCAGCAGGCATCGAGCTCCACCCCCGATGGGCAACCCCGCACGATCTTCTACACGCCGCCTGCCGACGGGCTGATCCTCCGCGCCGGCTCGCGGGGCCGCGTGATCGGTACGCCGCCCGCCGGCGCGCTCATGTGCTACGGGTTGGACCAGTACGGCCGAGTGGCGCTCGCCTACTGAGCGACCGGTCTCTCCCATGGCGGTGAACGCCTAGAAGAGTTCCTCGGCCAGCGCGACGATGATGCCCGCAGGGCCTCGCATGTAGCAGAGTCTGTACTTGTCCTCGTACTGGGCCACCTCGCCGACGAGTTCGGCGCCGTTGGCGCGCAGGCGAGCGACCGTGTCGTCGACGCTTTCGACGGTGAACATGACGCTCCGGAGGCCCGGCGCGTTCGGCGGCGCGATCGCCGGTTCGATCTCGACCAGCTTCGGATTGCGAAACTTCGTCAGCTCGAGCCGCCCATGCCCATCCGGGGTCCGCATCATGACGATGTCGACTCGGACGCCTTCGAGCCCGTTGATGCGGTCCACCCACGGGCCCTCGATCGGCGCCTCGCCTTCGCGCGTCATGCCGAGCGCGGTGAAAAAAGCGATGGCGGCCGCAAGGTCGTCGACGACGACGCTGACGTGATCCAGTCTCTTGATGGTCATGTCCGCACTATAGCGGCGCGCGCAGGCGCCCGCGTGGCACACGGGGCAGCACCAACGCAGGTTACGTTCTGTCCGGTACTCGCTTGACGGCAATGGACCGTGTCGATCCCGGGACAGGCGAA
>JBJMNM010000184.1:0-6018 GCA_045804305.1 Gemmatimonadaceae bacterium
GAGTCTGTCGGCCGGCATGGTGGTGACGGCGTTGTCGGACGGCCCCTCGTCGTCCCGTAGCGCGACACGACGCATGACGACGGCCGCCACGTGCAGGAAGAGCAGTATCACCATGCCGCCGAACAGCGCCCCGGACGTGTAAAAGGCGTTCGTCTGCTCGCGCAGCACGACGGCGAGCGGCACGGCCGTGACGAGCGCGAGTGCGACGTACAGTGCGCGAACCATCGATACCGCCGCACGAGCGAGGTCACGGCGCGCCCACCGGATGGATGTGCGCCAGCACGGCGACGACGCATGCTTCTTTGCTCAGCCTCCGTCGCTCACGGTGTGCCATTTGAACTCTCCACGGCAAGGGCTGGTCCTGGTCGCCAGGCGCGGCCATTGTCATCGCGCGATAATGGTTTCAGGGCGAGTGGGAGCAGACTACAATCGCGCGCGACGCAATAGCTGTGCATTGATCGCGACGATGATCGTGCTCAGCGACATGAGTACGGCTCCAACGGCAGGGCTGAGCACCAATCCCCATTTCTGCAGCACGCCGGCCGCAAGGGGGATTGCGACGATGTTGTAGCCGGCCGCCCACCACAGGTTCTGAATCATCTTGCGGTACGTCGCCTTGCTGAGAGCGATGATGCGCGGCACGTCACGAGGGTCACTCCGCACGAGCACGATGTCGCCGGCTTCCACGGCGACGTCGGTGCCGGTGCCGATCGCGACGCCGACGTCGGCGGTGAGGAGGGCGGGCGCATCGTTGACGCCGTCACCCACCATGGCGACGCGCTTCCCTCGTGCCTGGAGCTCCTTGATCTTCGCGGCCTTCTCATCCGGCAGAACCTGAGAGAACACCGTGTCGATACCCAACGCCCGCGCGACCGCGTCGGCGACCGGCTTCGCGTCGCCAGTCAGCATCACGACCTCGACCTGCTCATTGTGGAGGCGCGTTACGGCTTCGGCTGCCTCGGGACGCACCGCGTCGGCCACGGAGAAAGCGGCTAGCGCCTGAGTGCCCTCGACGAGATACACGATTCCCTCGCCACGCGAGCTCGCTTCCTCCACGAACGCCCGAAGGGAGGCAGATGGCGCGACGCGAAGCCGCTTCAACAGATTTGGCCCACCAGCGGCGAGGCGCCGCCCCTCCACGACGGCCTGCGCTCCGTGACCCGGAATGGCCTGAAAGCCCATCGCCTGTGGCACGGTGATGTTGCGGTCCGCGGCACTCTTCACGATTGCGCGCGCCACCGGGTGCTCGGCGTCCTGATCGACGGACGCAGCGAGCCGGAGCGCCTCGTCGTCCGTCATTCCGCCGTTAGTCCGCATCGCCACCACCCGATGCTCGCCAAGAGTGAGCGTTCCGGTCTTGTCGAACACGACCGCCGTCACGTTGCGCGCCTCCTCGAGCCCACGACGATCGCGCACCAGTAGCCCGTTGCGTGCTCCGATGGTGGTGGAGATCGCGACGACGAGCGGTACGGCCAGCCCAAGGGCATGTGGACACGCGATGACGAGCACCGTCACCACCCGCTCGACGATGAATGCCGCAGGAGCACCGACGAAAGCCCAGACCGCACCGGTGAGGCCCGCCGAAGCGATGGCGACGATGGTGAGGTAGAAGGCGGCGCGGTCAGCCACGACCTGCGCACGCGAGTGCGACTGTTGCGCCTGTGCGACGAGCCGCATGATGCCGGCCAGCGCGCTACGCTCTCCCGTCCGCGTCACCTCCACGCGCAGCGACCCATCGCCGTTCACCGTACCGCCAATCACCTCCGACCCAATTCCTTTGTCCACCAGGCGCGACTCGCCGGTGATCATCGACTCGTTCACCGCGCTGCGCCCTTCGCGTACCACACCGTCCGCCGGGATGCTCGTGCCCGGGCGAACGAGCACGACGTCGGCGGCGCGCAGCTCCGAGAGCGGCACGTCGACTGGCTGACCGTTCTCCAACCGCGTCGCGGTGTCCGGGAGAAGCTTTGCAAGCTCCTTGAGCGCGCCCTGGGCCTGAGTGATGGAGCGCATCTCCATCCAGTGGCCGAGGAGCATGATCGTGACGAGCGACGCGAGCTCCCACCAGAGCGACATGCCACTGAAGCCGAGCGTGACCGCCACGCTGAAGACGAAGGCAACCGTGATGGCGAGGGAGATGAGCGTCATCATCCCCGGCTTCCGATCGATCAGCTCGCGCCGCGCGCCCTGCACGAACACCCAGCCGCCATAGAGATACACGGCCGTCCCGAAGATGACCGGGATCCACCGCGCGCCCGGAACGGGTGGCGGGGTGAAGCCGAGCACACCGGGGATCATCTCCCCCCACACGAGGGTCGGGAGCGTCAGAAGGAGCGTAACCCAGAACTTGTTGCGGAACATCGCCACCGAGTGACCGGCGTGCTTGTCATGCTCGGCATGGGTTTCGTGTCCACCGCGCGCGGCATGGCCGGCATGCGATGACTGATCGACCGTGGTCGGCTGAGGACGGCTCGGCTCCGGTACGGGAGCGATTACCCCCTGTCCTTCATGGCCCGCGTGGTCTTCAGGCCCGTGCGAGTGGTTCATGCTCGAGACGCTCCGGTCAGCTCTTGAGTGAGTGCAACGAAGGAAGACACCCACCCGTCGTCGCCCCGAACAGAACGTACGCTATCCGCCAGAAGTCCTGTAAGGTCGAAAGCGCCGGTAATGGCGATCACCTTGACAGTGAAATGGTCGCACCCCCATGCTCGCTTGCGGCACGCGCCCCCTCCCTCTCTGGTCCGGAGTTTTTGTCATGATTCGACAGCATGCACTGGTCGCCCTCGCCGCCCTTTTGCTGGCAGCGTGCGACCGCCCGGAATCGCCCGCGACGACCGCACCAATGACGCCGACGGCATCGGCCCGGGCGAGCGCCGCCGGTTCGGCGTTCGTGGTCAACGTCACCAACGACACCACCGCACAGAACGAGACGCCGATCGCGGTGAATCCGCGCAACTCCCAGAACTTCGTGGTCGGTGGGAACGACTGGAACTACAACGACGGCTGCTCGGTGAACGCGAGTCTCGACGGAGGCCATACGTGGACCGCCACGCTGCCCAACGGATTTCTCCCGGGTGTCACGAAGTACACGAACGACCCCGCGGTGTCCGGCACCGGACGTTACGACTACGGCGGTGATCCAGCGGTGGCCTTCGGCCCTGATGGGGTCGCGTACTACGCGTGCTTCGGTTATCAGGCGGTCGCGCCGTACAACGTGGTCCTGCTGATGAGCCGGTCCACCGATGGCGGGCGTACGTGGCTCAAGGGCGGGAGCGCGGAACCGCTGACGCAGGTGGCGGTGTGGCAGGGGAACGGCAAGACCAGGGGATCCACTGGACAGTTCCCGGATCACGAGCAGATGCACGTCGCGGCGGACGGGACGATCTACGTGACGTGGGCGCAGTTCAACGGCTATGGATCACACTCGCCGGTGTACGTCGCCACGTCGCGCGACGGCGGCCGGTCCTTCTCCCTCGCTCAGAAGGTCACGTCCGGTTCCGTCCGCAGCGATCAGGACCAGCGCATCGTCACCGACCCGCGCACCGGGGACGCCTATCTCACCTTCGACAACTCCATCCAGGGTGGCAAGGGCACGGCGATGTACGTGAGCGTGTCGAAGGACCGCGGCGCGTCGTGGAGCGCGCCCGTGCAGTTCGGCACCTTCCAGAATCCCGTCTGTCTCTTTCCGCCCTACTGCTTCAACATCAGCGGCGCGCCGTTCCGCGGGCCGGGCTCGTTCCCCGCGCCCGCCTTCGACCCCGTGCGCAATCGCCTCTACGTGGCGTACTCGGATATCGTGGGCGGAGTCGGGCAGATCTTCCTCACCTGGGCCGACGGTGCCGATCTGGCACACTGGACGGCGCCGGCGACGGTAGCGGCAAACACGGACGGCGATCGGCTGACCGCGGAGCTCAGCGTGGAACAAGTCACGGGACGGCTCGACGCCATGTTCTACGATCGCTCGTACTCCGGCAATAGCCTCGTGGACGTGACCTATGCGTCGAGCGCCGATGGCGGCATCACGTGGAGCGCAACGAGGATGACGAAAAAAGGATTCGACCCGGCGCAGTATGGCGTCCCCAGCGGGACGGGCGTGCGTCCTTTCATTGGTGACTACAACGGCATCGTCTCCACCCCGACCGGTGCGGGGATGGCCTGGACCGGTCCCGGAAAGACGTACGGGGCGCTGCCCACGAACTACGAGATCTATTTCGGCGGTGCCACCCCCTGACGACAGGGGGCGAGGCAACGTGGAACGA
Source organism: Gemmatimonadaceae bacterium (assembly GCA_045804305.1). Taxonomy (GTDB): domain Bacteria; phylum Gemmatimonadota; class Gemmatimonadetes; order Gemmatimonadales; family Gemmatimonadaceae; genus AG11. The sequence continues at coordinate 4,260 of JBJMNM010000184.1, forward strand.
GGCCCGGCGCTGCCGGGCCTCGTTCCTTTCTCGCAGGCGTGATCGACTTGGGCGCCGAGCATCGCCCATGACGTCCAGGTGAATGCGAGGCAAAAGCGCGCCTCCGAAGTCTTCACGCAGGGACTCGATTCGTGGTGATCGCTGGAGCACCTGATCGGCGGATCTGGTCGACGTGTGGCAGCGAGGAGGCTCCCCCACGAGGAGCAAGTTGCTCACGCGTGCGGTCACGCCGTATCGATGCGCGAACGGCAAGTCGACTCCGCGACATCAGCCGCTCCCGCCGGATCTCCTCGGCACATCGATCGCGAGCACCGTATGTGGCGACGTCGCAAGCAGCTCGCGTGCGACGGCGCCGAGGCTGCCGACCGGTGAGTCGTCGGCGCCGCGCTTGCCGACGACGAGCACTCCGCCCCCGCGCAGGATGCCAGCTGTCACGATCTCGCGTGCGGCATCGCCCACCGCGAGGGTCAACCCGCCACCCGTGTCCGCCGGCGAGTTGCAGACCGGCGTCGCTGCAGTGCGGCCGCGCCCGCCGACGATGCGGTCATACGCGCCTGACGCGGGAGATAGCACGTGAAGCGCGATCAGCGGGACGCGACAGGCCGTCGCCAGCGCCGTCCCCGCGGCGAGCACGTCCGCCGCGCTCAGTCCTTCGTCGATCGCCGCGATGACGCAGCGTGGTGCGTCCACCACGCCCTCCGGCACGACGAGCACCGGCCGGCGCGTCCGACGTGCCAGTCGCTCGACGACGCATGCCTCGCCGATGCGCTTGCGCTTCGCGTCCTGTCGGCGCCCGACAACGACGAGCGACGCGTCGAAGTCCGCCGCCAGGAGGTCGAGCCAGTAGGAGGGGCGTCCGACCCGCACAGCGGTGCGGGCGCTCGCGACGTCGAGCGTCGCCGCGAACCCGCCGAGCCCTCCGCGCAGCGTGGGCGCCATGTGGCGCAGTGAGCCCACGGGTGATGGTTCCTTCATGACGTCTGGTTGCTCGCCAGACGACTCCTCGAACGGTACGACGTGCGAGAAGAGGACGTCGACGCCGGGAGCGACGTACGTGAGCGCCCAGCGGCAGCCTGCGAGCGACGCCGGACTGAAGTCGATGCCCACGACAACGCGCTGGAAGGGTGTGGCGCGTGGATCAGTCATGAGCGCCTCGCGTGCCGTTTCCTGGATGCGAATCACGAGAGCCTCCTGTGTGTGAGTGGCGCCACTACTGAAACTCGAGGCCGTCGGCGGGGCCGCGCGCGTTCCGTGCGCGGGCTCGCTCGTGCCGTCGCTTCCACTCCGTTCGGCAGAGCATGACGAGGCCGGCCAGGACGAGCGCGACCATGCTGCCGCAGATCGGGAGGAGCAGCGGAAGGAGCCGCTCGCGAGGGAGCAGCACGATGAGCGCGCCGGGAACGAAGGCGAGCAGACACACGACGAGCCACGGCTCGAAGCCCGGCGAAGGCTGACCGCCATCGGAGGCCACAGCCTTATCGACGTTGGACATGAGTAGACTCCGCCCCGCAATCAGGCGGGGCAAGCAGGGTGGAATGAGTTGTTGGGTACGCGCACAGCGTGGGCGCCGCCTGAGCGGCGGCGAACAGGTCAGCGGACCGTGTTCAGGGTCGCGGCGGGAGGCGCGGTGGCGTCGTACGTGAACGTGAGTGACTCACGATCACGGATGCCGGAGAGCACGAACGTGGACGGCGCAATGGCACCGTCGTGGCGCGCAGCGAGGCTGCGCGAGGGCAGGAACAGCCGGCTCGCCCAGTCA
>JBJMNM010000185.1:0-6087 GCA_045804305.1 Gemmatimonadaceae bacterium
CCGGGGCGCTCGCGACGGAGCTGCTCGTGGAACGCGAAGCCGTCCATGCCCGGCATCCGCAGGTCGCAGACGACCGCGTCCACACCAGTCGTGCGGGCCGTCTCGAGGGCGGCCACACCATCGGACGCGGTGAGCACCGTGAAGCCGCGCAGCGCGCCGAACGCCTGCATCCCGCTGCGAAGCGCGGGCTCGTCGTCCACGAACAGGAGCTTGATGCCGGCGAGCGGAGACCGGAGGGTGAGCGGCCCTGCCTCGCGCGCCGCCTCCTGCTCGCTCGGCGGCGCGCTCGCCGCCGGCAGGGAGACGCGGAACGTGGTGCCCTTGGCGCCCGTCTCGACCACCTCGATCGTGCCCCCATGGGCTGTCACGATGCCGTAGCTCACGCTGAGCCCGAGGCCCGTGCCCTCGCCCTCCTTCTTGGTGGTGAAGAACGGCTCGAAGATGTGCGCGCGGGCCTCCGGCAGAATGCCGGGGCCCGTATCGATGACCTCGAGGCGGACCATGCCGTCGGCGGCATACGTGCGTACGTGCAGGGTCCCTCCGCCACCCGGACTCATGGCCTGCACGGCGTTGGTGATCAGATTGAGGCACACCTGCTGGAGCTGGCGTGCGTCGCCCATGACGGAGGGGAGATCGTCCGCGAGCTCCGGTACCGCGCGCACGACCTCTTCGCTGAACTGATATTGCCGCATGCGGAGCGTGCGGCTCACGACGCCGTTGATGTCGAGGGGCGCCTGCTGTGGCTCGCTGCGACGCGCGAAGGCGAGCAGGTCCTTCACCACCTGGCTCGCGCGCATCGTCTCGGCGCGAATGACCTCGATGGACTCGCGCTGCGACTGCGTGAGGGAGCCATCGCGCAGCAGGAGCTGCGCGAACGCGCTGATGCTGCTGAGTGGATTGTTGACCTCGTGCGCCACGCCGGCCACGAGCTCACCGACCGCGGCGAGACGGTCGGACTCCATGAGCCGCAGCCGCATCTCGCGCTCGTGGGTCATGTCACGACCGACGAGCAGCGCGCTCGGGGGATCGGCTTCGGGAAGGCGGCTCGCCGCGAGCGCCACCAGGCGCGTGCTGCCTTCGGGGACCATCACCTGCACCTCCACGCGCGCCGGCGCCCCGGCGAACGCTTTCGCCAGCGCGTCCTCCAGGAGCGCGCGGTCACCCGGAACGATCATCTCCGCGAGCGTCCGTCCCACGACCTGATGCGGATCCAGACCGAACACCTCGCGTACGGCATCGTTCGCCTCCCGCACGCGCCCCGTGGTCTGCAGCACGGTGAGCACGGCGTCGGGAGCGGCGCGAAAGAGCGTCCGGAACCGCCACTCCGCCTGCCGCAGCGTCTCGAACAGCTCCGCATTGGCCAGCGCCACGGAGAGCAGATCGGCCATCGCTTCCACACGCTCGAGCTCCAGCAGCGAGAAGGTGCGTACGCCGGCGGAGGCGATCGTCACGGCGCCGATCCGCTCGCCGCGCCGCTGTACGGCGACCACCGCCATACCGTGCAGCGGCTCGCGCTGTCGCTCGAACCACGACGCGTGCACCTGCGCGCGATGCTCGGCCGCGTCCGCCACGCTCCAGCTTCCTCCGCCGCGAATCACCCGCCCCATCGCCGAGCCGCTCATCGGGAGGTGCTGGCCGGACATCGCGGCGAGCGCCCCACTCGCCGCGACGATCTCGATCATGCCGTCGGTCGCGAGCAAGCCGAGCGCGGCACCGTCGGCCTGCGCCACGTCCGCTGCGGCCTCGAGGAAGCGGTCGAGCACGCGGCGGGGGTTGAGCTCGAGGGTGATCTGCTGTCCGAGCCACCACATGCGATGCAGCACGCGCTGCGCGTCGTCGAGCTCCATGGTGCGCTGCACGACGCGCTGCTCGAGCGAGGCCTTCATTGCCTGCTCGGCCGACATGCGCTCCTGGAGCTGTTCCGCCGCACCGCGTTCGGCGGCGAGGGCGTAGTTGCCATACAGCGCGAGGAGCCCATTCAGCGCCGCGATCGCGATCGCCAGCTCGAGGCTCGTCGCGTCGCGCAGGCCGTGCACGAGCGCCCGGCCGGGCGATGCGATGAGCCACACCTCCCCGATCCCGAGCGCGATGGCGAGCAGCGCGAACGCACCGAACACCGCCCGCTCCAGCCTGCGCGCCGGCAGCGCGATCGACACCGCGGCCGCGGCGAAGGCCACGCACGCCGCCACGAAGGCCGCACCGAGCACGGGCGCCGTGGCCTGCCGGGGGCGAAGCAACAGGACACCGAACAGCACCACGCAGGCGAGCTGTGAGACCGCGATCAGCCGCGACGTGACGGTGCCGGGATCCGCGGCCGACCTGGTCACGCGCGTAGCGGTCCACGCCGGGTCATTTGATCCGCGTCCCGATGCGTCCCCAGCGGATGTCCGTGAGGAAGGGAAGTGGCCGGTCCGTCTCCTCGCCGCTGCGGTAGGAGTAGTACACGAAGATCGGTCGCCCGCGAATGTTCTCGCGCGGCACGATCCCCCAGTACCGGCTGTCCTTCGACTCGTACCGATTGTCGCCCATCATGAAGTAATAGCCCGAGGGAATGAGCAGCGGCCCCCAGTTGTCGTGCGTGGGCTGCACGGGCGGCGCACCGAAGCGCGACTGCTTCAGCTCGATTCGGTGCTGCCAGTCGAACAGCGGATCGTAGGAGTCCGCGGGCACGCCGGTGCGCCCGGGTTGACCGGCCGCGGCGAATCCAAGGCGCTGCGGCACGCCGTTCACGTACAGCTGCCCGCGGCGCATGAACAGCGTGTCGCCCGGCATGCCGACCATGCGCTTCACGAGCGTCGGCGTGGGATCGGCGCCACTCGCCGCCTCGTCGGCCTGATAGGGCGACACGAACACCACGACGTCACCGCGCTTCGGCTCGCTGATGGAGGGGAGGTGCGCGTTGGTGAACGGGATGTGCGGGCCATACACCGCGCGGTTCACGAACAGCCAATCGCCTACCAGCAGCGTGGGGATCATCGATCCCGATGGAATGCGATACGCCGCGATGAGGAGCGTGTTGATGACGAGATAGATGAGAATCGCGCCCGCGAGGGACTTGATGAATTCCCACGTGGCGCGGGTGCGCGATGTGCCCGTGGCCTGTTTGCCGCGGCGAGCCTGCGAGACGACGTTTGCGGACATGACGACGAAGAGGAGGAAGGCGAGACATTGAAATCTCGCCGCTGACCCCGGGCAGGCAAGGGTGGCCGAGGGACCAACGCGAAAGGGGCGTGCCGCTGATCGGCACGCCCCTTCGCGCTGGCTGGACGAACGTGTCCCGTTACTTGAGGTGCTTGTTGACCAGCTTCGTCATCTCGAACATCGAGACCTGGCCCTTGCCACCGAAGATCGGCTTCAGGTTCTCGTCGGCGTTGATGTTGCGCCGGTTCTTGGAATCCTGGAGACCCTTCCGCTTGATGTACGCCCACAGCTTCTTGGTCACTTCCGTGCGCGGAAGCGGCGAGCTGCCGACGACGGTGCTCAACTGCGCGCTCGGGGTCATCGCCTTCATGAACGCAGCGTTCGGCGTGCGCTTGGCCCCGGACCTCTTGGCCTTCTTCTTTCTCGCGCCGGACTTCGCCGACTTCTTGGCGCCGCCCCTCTTCGCCGCGCCTTTCTTCGCGGAGGACTTCTTAGCGCCTTTCTTCGCGCCCCTTTTCGCAGTCTTCTTCGCGGCCATGCTCGTCTCCTGGGAATGTGAACAGGTTCTCACTCTGAGAGAAACGCTGTACGACGGGGCGCAAGATACAATGACTCATGGGACGCGCAATAGGGAAATTGTCGTTTTTCCCTCTAGAGACGAGGTTTTTTCCCTCTGCCACTCCACCGGCGCGACTCGATTCTCCCTCTACAGCGTCGTCGCCAGCCAGTCGGCGAGCACGCCGAGCAGGTCCTTCCGCACGGTGTAGCGCGGGAGCTTCGTGTAGCCCATGGGATTGCCCGACGGATCGTCGACGAGCAGGTGATTCATCCCGCGAAATGTGCGCAGCGTCACGCGTCGGTTCCCCGCGGCACGCAGGGCATCGGCCAGCCTTCTCGCCTCCGACGCCGGCACCTGACGGTCGGTTTCCCCCTGGAGAATCAGCACCGGCACACGCACCTTGCGCACCGTGGGCAGGGGCTCGTAGTCGGCGAAGAATCGCATCCATCCGGGCACCGCATAGGCGGAATCCGCCTCGCGCGCCGCGGCCGCGATGAGCGAATCGCGCCGTGCCGCCGAGACCGTGGTGTCTCGACTGAAGAGGTAGCGTCGCTGCTCGGAGAGGATGTCGCGGCCACGCGATGCCGTGCCCGCGATGAGCACGACACCGCGCAGGCGTGCGCCGCCGGCAGCGATCATCGGCGCGATGATCGCGCCCTCGCTGTGTCCCACCAGACCGAGCCGCGTCGAATCGATGTCGGGACGCGCGCGCAGCCACGCCAGCGCGGCGCGAATGTCATCGGCGTAGTCGGCGGACGTGGCCGTCGCCGGACCGGCGTCGGAGCCTCCCACGCCCCGATCGTCGAGCCGCAGCACGGCGATCCCGCGCCGCGACAGGGTGTCGGCGATCTCGCGGAAGGGACGCCAGCTGTCGAGGAATGGCGTGCGCTCGTCACGGTCCTGCTGGCCCGAGCCCGTGATCAGCACGACGGCGGGCATCCGCGCGCCCGACGCGTGCCTCGGCAGCGTGAGCGTGCCGGCGAGCCGGAGCCCCGCCGGCGTGTGCACGGTCACGTCCTCCGCCGTGTACGGGGCCCCAGCGGGCGCGGCGTACGACACCGTGGAGGGACGCCACGCCGCCACCGGCGAATCGCCGGCGAGTCGCTCGAAGACGACGCCCTGCGACGGCACCCTGGCGCCGAGCAGCCGGCCTTCGCTGTCGGTCCGCGCGCGCAGCGCCACGCTTCCGAGAGACACGACGGCGGAATCCGCGCCGAGTCGTGTCACCATTGCGGTGAGCTCCTGTCCGCCGATCAGCAGAATGGGTATGCGGGCGGTATCGCCACCGAGCGCGCGAGCGCGCCTGAGCATGAGCTCCAGTGACAGTCCCGACAGGTTCAGGACCGGAATCACGCCACGGGTCACCTTGAACTGCCGGTCCGCCATGGGGACCGGTGCGCGCGTGTCCTCCACGTGCGAGGACGCGCTGTCGCCACGGAAGGTGAGCTCGGCACGCTGCTGCACGCTATCACCCGTTGCGGAGACGCCCACGGTGGTGAGGACCCGCTGCACGATGCTCGAGTCGGTGAGCGTGACTTGCTGGCCGATGCGCAGCACCGGCGAGCGGAGGAGCAGCCTCCCCTCGAGCTGAGCGCCCGCGCGGGACATACGCTCCACGGCGATGGTGTCGGGGCCGAGGCGCACCAGGAACACGGCGCGCTCGGTCGTCTGCGCGTGGAGCGAGGTCGCGGTCGTCACCGCGACGGTAGCGAGAGCGAGTCGGATCATCGAAGTGCGTCCTTGCTGACAGGCCGGAGTTGCACGGGCGAAGGCACTACGGCCTTCCCTGCGCGAGCCGCGTGAGCAGCTCCATCATCTGCACGTCGTACGGATCGGGGGAATCGTCGTCGTCGGCGATCTCGTAGTTGAGCTGCGGGGTCTCGAGAATCAGCGGGATCCCACGAGACCGTGGATCGGCGAGCAGCCAGCCGAACGCCTCGGCACCGATCGCCCCGTCGTCGATCAGCTTGTGGCGGTCCTTGTTGGATGCGAGGGCCCCCTCGCTGTCGTTGAGGTGGAAGAACGATGGCGGTTCGCCCGTGAGCTCTTCGAACGCATCCAGCACGCTCCGCACCGCCGCCGCCGACTCGCGAAGGTCGAAGCCGCTCGCGAAGAGATGGCAGGTGTCGAGGCCATAGCCGGTGCGGGCGCGCAGTCGCTTCGGGACGTGGCGGAGAATCGCGCCGACCTCATCGGGCGTGCGCGCCATCGTGGAGCCGGCGCCAGCCGTGTTCTCCACGAGCACTCGCGTGTCGCCCTTCACCGTCTCCAGCGCGTGCACGATCGCGGTGGCGATGCGCTCCGCCGCTGCTTCGCGGTGGCCGTCCGTGGCCGCGCCGGGATGGAAGCACACCGCACCGACGCCCAGCGCCGTGGAGCGCTCCAGC
>JBJMNM010000186.1:0-2837 GCA_045804305.1 Gemmatimonadaceae bacterium
GGCGTCGTCCGGAGAGAAGAGGATGGCGCTGTTTTTGACCACGCGGGGGCCCGGCGGGGATGGAGGCGGCAAGATAGGACGCGCGAGAAGTGAAGTCAAACCACGACGCCGCTGGGAGTTGCGTCATCTGACCGACGAATCGTCGGTCAGAAGGACACGCCGTCGGTCAGAAGGACGGAGCGTCGGTCAGTAGTAGAAGAACGCCACGGCCAGCATGCCGTAGACGAGCAGAAGAAACGCGCCCTCAAGCCAGTTGGATTCCGCGTCGCGCACCACCGTCGCCGCGACGGCCACCGCCAGCGCTACGGATACCACCTCGAACGTGCTGAATGCCAGGTCCATCGGCTTGCCGAATGCGAGCCCGACGAACACGAGGACCGGCGCGATGAGGAGCGCGACCTGCGCGCTCGACCCAACCGCGATGGAGACCGCGAGGTCCATTCGATTCTTCATCGCCATCAGGATCGCCGAGCTGTGCTCGGCCGCATTTCCTATGATCGGCACGACGATCAGCCCGATGAAGATCTCCGACATGCCCACGTGCTTGATGGCTTCCTCGGTTGATCCCACCAGGATCTCGGAGAGCCATCCAATGAAGCCCGCCGACGCCACCAGCACGACCGTGGCGCGCGTCGGCGACCATCCCGGAGCGTGCCCGGGCTCATGGGATTCATGCGCCACGTCTCTCGCTTCGCCGAACACGGACTTGTGCGTCCACATCGAGTACACGAGCGAGAGGGCATACCCCACGATGAGCAGGCCGGCGACGCCGATCGACACGCGCCGCGTCAGGTCGCGGGTGGGATCGGTGTGCGTCGCATGAAAGAGCGCGGGAATGACCAGCCCGATCACCGCCATGACGAGCAGCGAGATGCTCAAGCCGGCCAGCGCGGAGCTGAAGCGCTGCACCTTGTGTCGCAGGCCGCCGGCGAGCTGCGCGGCGCCTAGCACGAGGAGCAGGTTGCCGAGAATCGAACCGGTGATCGACGCCTTCACGAGATCCACGAGGCCGGCGCGCAGGGCCAGAATCGCGATGATGAGCTCCGCCAGATTGCCGAGCGTGGCGTTGAGCAGTCCGCCGAGCGTGGGTCCCGTGTGCGAGGCGATCTCCTCGGTCGCTCGGCCCAGAAATCCCGAGAGCGGCACGATCGCCAGCGCACTGAGCGCGAACACCACGACCGCGGGCGCGTGCGCCAGCTCGGCTCCGATCGCCGCGGGGACGAAGAGGAGGAGGGCGAGCAGAAGTTTCATGGCCGCGAGTGCGTGGCGATCAGAGGGGCGTCGCCTCGTCGATCAGCATGTTGGGGATGTCGTCTCGCACGGAATAGCGCAGGCGACAGACGGGGCAGACGAGGGACGACTCGCTCTCGCGATAGTCGAGCGTGCCCTTGCACTTCGGACAGACGAGGATCGCCAGCAGTTTCTGGGACAGGGTCATCGTGGGGAGTCGTCGTGAAGCCGGTAGCCGAATCGCCGAACGGCGATGTCGCTCTTCCGCCAGTTGGGGAGCACCTTCACCCACAGGTCGAGATAGACGGACGCGCCGACGAACGCCTCGACCTTGGCGCGCGCGGCTCGCCCGATGTCGCGGATGCGCTGGCCGTTGTGCCCGATGAGGATGCGCTTCTGGCTCTCGCGCTCGACGTACAGCACCGTCCGAATGTACACGGGAGTCCCGGTCTCCCGGAACTCCTCGACTTCGCACGCCAGGCTGTAGGGGACCTCCTGGTCCAGCTGCTCGAGCGCGGTCTCGCGCACGAGCTCGGAGACGAAGAAGCGCACCGACGCGGTGCTGATCTCGTCCTCGGGATAGAGGAACGGACTCTCGGGGAGCGCCGCTCCCAGCTCGGCGAGCAGGGCATCCACTCCTTCGCCGGTCAGCGCGGAAACGAAGCGGGCGTCCGGAAGTGCCTCGAGGAGCTCCTGACGCTCCACGGGTCGAATGGCGTCGACCTTGTTGAGCACCGTCCAGACCGGCGCGTTGGGCTCGGCGTCCAGCTCTGCGGCAACGACGAGTGGGGGTGGCGTGCGCTCCGTGGCATCCGCGAGGTAGACCACGACGTCGGCGTCCTTGAGCGCGCGGAGCGCCGTGCTGCGCATGGCGCGCTGGAGCTCGTACTTCGGGTTGAGGAGCCCGGGGGTGTCGAGGATGATCATCTGCACGTCGTCGGTGGTGCGGATGCCGACGACGCGATCGCGGGTGGACTGTGGCTTGTCGCTCACGATGGCGAGCTTCTCACCCATGATGCGATTGAGCAGGGTGGACTTGCCCGCATTGGGCTTTCCGACGACGGTGACGATTCCTGCGCGTGGCATGTGTGGAAGATAGTTTGGCGGTCGGGCAGTCGGGCGGTAACGACGAAACGCCCCGCGCGGCTGATGCCACGCGGGGCGTTTCTGATAGGTGCCGGCGATGGCCTACTCTCCCGCGTCCTCTCGGACGGAGTACCATCGGCGCTGTAGGGCTTAACGACCGTGTTCGGGATGGGAACGGGTGTGGCCCCTACGCTCTAATCGCCAGCGAATTTCAACGATCGGTCTTTCAGCTTTTCAGTCCGTCCGTCTTTCGGAAGTACCGATCGGGGCTCGAGACGCAGCGTCGCTGCGTTCCGAGAGACCGATCGCCCGAGAGACTGACCGACTGCATTGTGAGCAATCTGACAGCGGAAGTTGGTAGATCGTGGTTTAAGGAATCCTGAAACAATGTGCTGCTCTGCTTGCAGTTGACCTACTCATTGGGAGTAGTCAAGCCGCACGGGCGATTAGGACCGCTGCGCTCGGAGTGGGTTGCCCCACGTCCACGGGCGGCCTATTGACGGGGTGGTCTCCCCCGGCCC
>JBJMNM010000187.1:0-4493 GCA_045804305.1 Gemmatimonadaceae bacterium
CAAAGGCATGCGAGGACTCACCATCTCCGCGCACGGCGGGGTGGATCGAATCGAATATCGCGACGATCTCGCGGAGCCGCGGCTCGAGCGCGATCAGGACGTTCGGATCCGCATGCGCGCCGCGGCGCTCAATCACCTCGACCTCTTCCTCCTCGCTGGACTGCCCGGCACCGCCATCACGCCGAACTGGGTGCTCGGCGCCGACGGCACTGGTGTAGTGGAGTCCATCGGCGCCGCTGTCACCAGCATCGCTGTCGGCGACATGGTGGTGATCAACCCGGGCATCAGCGACCGCACCTGCGAGTACTGTCGCGCCGGCGAGCAGCCGCTCTGCCCGCGCTACGGAATCCTCGGCGAGCATCGGCCCGGCACGATGGCCGAGCTCGTCGTCGTGCCGGCGACGAACCTGCTGAGGATCGGCGCCGATGCGAACGTAGCCGAGGCGGCCGCATTCACCTTGGCCACCCTCACGGCGTATCGCATGATCGTGACGCGTGCACAGGTCAGCGACGGCGAGCGGGTGCTCATCTGGGGCATCGGCGGCGGTGTGGCGCTCGCCTGCCTGCAGATCGCGAAGATGCTCGGCGCGCACGTGACCGTAACGTCGGGCAGCGACGAGAAGCTGGCGCGGGCGCGCACGCTCGGCGCCGACGACACGATCAACCACACGGGCGTGGACGTCGGCCGTGAGATGCGCGCACGCACGGGCAAGAGAGGTGTCGACGTCGTGGTGGATTCCGTCGGCGAGCAGACATGGTCCCAATCGCTCGGCGCGCTGGGACGGCGCGGGCGGCTCGTGACGTGTGGCGGCACCTCGGGGCCGATGGTCGCCACCGACGTGCGCAAGCTGTTCTGGAATCAGTGGAGCATCCTTGGCTCCACCATGGGGAACGATGCGGAGTTCGCTGCCGTGGTGGAGCACTTCAACGCGGGCCGACTGCATCCACCGATCGACCGCGTCTATCCGTTGGCCGAGGGTCGCGCCGCCTTCGAGCGGCTCGCGGTAGGGAAGCAGTTCGGCAAGCTCGTCGTGGTGATCGACTGATGCGCATCACGCTGCAGACGCGCTACAACGACTACGACCCGAGAGGGCACGTGAACAACGCCGTGTACTTCTCCTTCTTCGAGGTCGGCCGCATGCATGCGTGGGTGGCCGTGGGTGGCGGCGCGGACGCTGACTTCATCCTCGCCGATGCGCACATCGCCTATCGAAGCCCGGCGATGCTCGGCGACCCGCTGGTGCTCGAGGTGACCACCACGGAGGTGCGGACGAAGGCCTGGGTGTGGGGCTACCGCGTGCTCGATGCACGCGACGACCGGGTGGTGGCCGAGGGGACGACCACCCAGGTCATGTACGACTATGCCACGCGCCGGACGATTCCCGTCGCCGATGGCCTGCGCAGGGCGCTGACGGCGCTATGACGGCCGGGGGTGAGGGGCCGGACGCGGCAGGCGGGCATGCGCAGTTCGAGCCCGAGGAGCAGAAGCTGCTACGCGAGCGCGTTGCCGCGGGCGACAAACCAGTCTGTCCGCGCGACGGCACTCCGATGACGACCCGGTCGATCGGAGGCGGCTCTTTCGGCCTCGGCTATGCGCGGCGTCGCGAGTGGTTGATCTGCCCGACCTGCCGCCGCAGCCTGATCTTCGACCTCAAGCGCGGCACCCGCAATTGACGGCCCGAGGCTCACGGTAACGCGGCGAATCGACTAGCTTTTCCGCGTCGCGCCCGAGTCGGCGCCCACCATACCGGCCCATGCTTCTCCAAGATACCAGCGCGAACTTCGGCGACCGCCTGCAGCAGAGCTTCACGCAGGTCTTCGGTGACATCGTCCCCGCGCTGCTTGGCGCCCTCGTCATCCTGTTCGCCGGGTATCTGCTGGCGAAGGTGCTGGAGAAGCTCGTCGAGCGATTCCTGCGACGCATCCGTCTGAACCGCATGCTCGAGCGGGGAGGCGTGATGCAGGCAGTCGAGCGCTCGGGCTCGCACCTGAATCCGATTCGCGTCCTGGCGAATCTGGTGTTCTGGCTGGTGATGTTCGCCGTGATCCTGGTGGCCGCCAACGCGCTGGGCCTGCAGTCGCTCGCGAATGTCTTCTCGGAGCTGGTGAGCTACATCCCGAGCGTGATCGCGGCGATCGTGATCATCCTCGTGGGCATCGTGCTCGGCGGCTTCGTGGGCGGATTGATCGCGGCGTCGGCGGGCGCGCTGCACGGCGGCCGGGCCCTGGCACGGGTCGGCCGAGGTGGGGTGATCCTCCTGGCGATCTTCATGGCGCTTCAGGAGCTGGGCATCGCCACGGACATCGTGACGACCGCGTTCGCGATCCTGTTCGGTGCCATCGCGCTCGCGATGGCGCTCGCCTTCGGGCTGGGCAACCGAGAGCTGGCGGGCGAGGTGACCCGCGAGTGGTACGAGCAGTACCGCGCCGAGCGCGACGATGCGTTGCGCCGGGAGCGGGAGCTCGAGGCGCAGGAGGAGGCGGAGATGGCCACCGAGTATCCGGAATCGGCCCCGACGGACGACGAGGGGAAGGAGTAGCGCCATGGGGCCGGCCTCCGCGCGCACCGGCCAGCCCCGCGACTCCGAAAAAGCAAAGGCCTCCAGGGTTGACGGGACGCTGCCTTGGCCCGAGTGCCGCGTCGGTGTGCTTGATCCGCCGTTTCCTGCCCTTTCAGTTGTTCCGTGCATTCAGTTGCAGAAGACTGTGCAATCGTTCACCGGCCCACCCGTGTACGCCTTGGCGTCGATGCGGCGGCCGAGCCTGGAGGTAGTGCATGAGCGACCCGCTCCAGGAGCGCGTCGTCGGTGCGATCGGCCATCAGTACGCGATCGAGGGCGAGATCGGGCGGGGCGGCACGTCGGTGGTATACCGCGCCCGCGACGTCCGACTCAACCGACCGGTCGCGTTGAAGGTGCTGCCGCCCGAGCTCGCGTACGATCCGGCCATTCGCCTGCGCTTCGCGCGCGAGGCGCAGACGTCGGCGCAACTGCAGCACGCGCACATCGTCCCCATCTACGACGTGGGCGATCACGACGGCGTCGCCTACCTCGTGATGTCGCTCATCACCGGGGGCAACCTCGGCGAACATCTGGCTGCGCAGCCGCGCCAGCCCATCGAGGAGGTGCGGCGGCTGCTCTGCGAGGTGGCCGATGCGCTCGCATACGCGCACCTGCGGGGCGTGATTCACCGGGACATCAAGCCGGACAACATCATGCTCGATCGGGAGACCGGTCGCGCGATGGTGACGGACTTCGGCATTGCTCGCGCGGTCGAAGCGAGCACGCGGCTCACCGTCACCGGCATCGCGGTCGGGACGCCGACCTACATGTCGCCGGAGCAGGCCGTCGGCGAACGGCAGATCGACGGCCGCAGCGACATCTATTCGCTCGGCGTGGTGGGCTACCAGATGCTCACGGGACGGGTACCGTTCGCCGCCGGCAACTCGATGGCGCTACTGCTCAAGCACGTCGGTGAGTCGCCGCGCCCCATCGTCGAGCTACGGCCGGAGACGCCGCGGGCGCTGCGGGAGGCGATCGAGCGCGCCCTCATGAAGGCACCGGAAGACCGGTGGCCGACCGCGAGCGCGATGCGCGACGCCCTCATGTCCACCGAGCCCGCCGGCGCGTCGTGGCGGTCGGAGCAGCGCGAGCCGGTGCGCTACGCGTCGCCACGGCCAGAGTCGCGAGTCGCCGCACCGCGCGGCGGCACCGCCTCGGCCGAGGCTCGCGCGGCTCGACCGGGGTCGCCCGTTGCCGCAGGCGGCGTCATCCTGGAGCCGCCGCATCTGGCGGTGTTCACCCCCGCGCAGCGGGATGACATCCGGCTGTGGGGCGGGCGCATCCACCTGCTGGACCGGGTCAAGGCGATGCGCACGTACGCACTCCTCACGCTCGGCATGTGGGGACTCGCCACGACGGGCGTGGTGATGGCCTTTGCCGAGGGGGCGGTGCCTCTCGTTCTCTCGCCGATCGTGCCGTACCTCATGTCCCGCAAGCTGCAACGGCGGGGACGCTCGCTCCGCCAGAGCGGGCTGAAGCTCCGGAGGGTGTTCCTGATGCTGCGGGCACGCTGGGCGCTGCCGGAGGTGGCGGTGCCGCCAAGCGACCGCACGCTGGCGAAGCTCACGACGCGCAACGTGCTCGAGAGCCCACAGGGCGCGGCCGTGCGCCGCGCGGCAGAAGACCGCGCAGCGATACTCGCCATTCTGGCGAGCCTGTCCAAGCCGGATCGCGCGCTCCTGCCTGAGATAGTCCCAACGGTGAACGGGCTGGTCGAGCGGGTCGTGCATCTCGCGGAGTCCATCCATCGGATGGACGAGGGCCTCGATTCGCGCGCGATCGCGGAGCTCGACGCGCGGCTCGCCGACATGGCGCGCGGAAGCGAGTCGCCGGAGAACCAGCAGCGCCTGGCGCTGCTGCGCCGGCAGCGCGCCACGTTCGAGGATCTGTCGAAGCGCCGTGCGGTGCTCGTGCGGCAGCTCGAGAGTGCTGG
>JBJMNM010000188.1:0-5317 GCA_045804305.1 Gemmatimonadaceae bacterium
AGTCCGACGGGATAGTCGTTCAGCCTCAGGTAGGACAAGAGCTGAGCTTCGTGTACCGGCAGCACTTTTCCCATTGCCTTCAGCTCGATGACCACCGCATCGTCGACGAGCAGGTCGACCCGATATCCCAGTTCGATCCGCACGCCCTCATACACGACGGCAAGCGGGACTTGAGCGAGCACGCGAAGCCCGCGCTTTCGCAGCTCGTACGCCAAACAAGCTTCATAGGCGCTTTCAAGCAGGCCAGGGCCCAGAGCGGAGTGGACCCGGATTGCCGCATCCACCACCTGGCCGCTGCGAACATTGATTTCGTTGATGTTCATCATTCCGCATTCCTCTGCGATCCTCCGCGTCCTCCGCGTTGATGCAGTTCGCCGTTTGCGGTTTGCCGCTGCGGCTTCCGTCCCGGATCGAAACCTACGTATCGCCTCTCTTCGGGGCGTCATCCAAAGAGGACCATCATGCGCAGTCCATTTCTCTTCGTCAGCCTGAGCGCCGCGCTGTTCCTCGCCGCCTCTGCGGTCGCGCAGCAGCCGCAGACCACCCGCCCGAATGGCGGCGGGCCGGGCGGACGCGGCACACCCATCCAGGCCGGCGAGTCCTGCCCGCCCGGCAGCACGGAGATCCGCCCCCGACTCTGCATGGCGCCCGAGTCGCCGGTGCCGAGCATCGTGGACTATCGGCCGCGGTCGACCCTCGTCGTGCCGGCGCACGTCGTGAAGACGGCGAAGTATCCCGCGATCGACTTCCACGGCCATCCGCAGGGATTGATCGGCTCCGCCGAAGGGCTACAGACCCTCGGCGCCGCGCTGGATAGCCTGAACGTGCGGATGATGGTGTCGGCGGACAACCTGTCGGGCGACCGACTCCAGCGCGTCATCGCCGCCATCGGCGGCTCGCCGAAGATGAAGGACCGCGTACGCGTGCTCGCGGGGATCAACTTCCGCGACGTCGGACCCGGCTGGGCGCCGAAGGCCATCGCGCAGCTCGAGGCCGACGTCGCGGCCGGTGCGGTGGGCGTGGGAGAGATCTCCAAGAGCTTCGGCCTGTCGATCCGGAAGGCGGACGGCACGCGCCTCAAGCTCGACGATCCCGAGCTCGACCCGATCTGGGACGCGTGCGCTCGGCTCAAGCTCCCGGTGTTCATCCACACCGCCGACCCGCAGGAGTTCTTCCAGCCGATCGACGTCACGAACGAGCGGTGGCTCGAGCTGTCGCTCTTTCCGGAGCGGCGGTATCCGCCCGACCGGTTCCCGAGCTTCGAGCAGCTGATGACGGAGCGGGACAACCTGTTCCGGAGGCATCCGCGCACGACGTTCGTCGCGGCGCACATGGGCTGGCACGCCAACGATCTCGGTCGATTGGGCCGGATGCTGAAGGAGATGCCGAACCTGTACACCGAAGTCGGCGCGGTGCTCTACGACATCGGCCGGCAGCCGCGCATGGCGCACGACTTCTTCGTCACCTTCCAGGATCGCATCCTGTTCGGGAAGGACTCCTTCCAGCCGGAGGAGTATCCGTACTACTGGCGCGTCTTCCAGACGAACGACGACTACTTCGACTACTACCGCGGTTATCACGCGTTCTGGAAGCTCTACGGCATCGACCTGCCCGACAGCGTGCTGAAAAAGGTGTACTACCAGAATGCTCTGCGCATCACGCCGATGTTGCCGCAGGCGGGGTGGCCGAGGTAGCGGCGCAGTCGGAGCAGGCCCGCGTGAAGGCGTCGACAGCCGGTGGACCCGAACCGACGCCTTCGTCGTGCTTGAAGAACACGTACGCGTCCTTCCACGGCTGCGCGGCGATCTTCGTCGCCCACTCCGCGAGCATGGGCGCGTCGTAGTCGAAGCGGTGGAGACGCATGTAGCCCCACGAAGCCGTCGCCACCACCGGCGACGCGAACTCCGGCTGCTCGACGATGCAGAGCGGGATGTCGCGCCCGCGCAGGACGTCGAACACCTCGTCCTCGAACCAGCTCTCGTGGCGGAACTCGATCGTGTAGCGCCGCCCGGTCGGCAGCGTGTCGACGAACGCGCGCAGCCGGTCGAGATCCTTCTTCAGGTTGGGCGGAAGCTGAAAGAGGATCGGTCCGAGCCGGGTGCCGAGCGTCGACGTGTTCCTGAGCAGGAACTCCACCGCGCTCGCGCACTCCGGCTTGAGCCGCGCGTGATGCGTGATCCGCTGGCTCGCCTTGATCGCGAAGGTGAAGGGGTCGGGCACCTGCGCCGCCCACTCGAGCAGCACGTGCTCCTTGGGCAGACGATAGAACGTGTTGTTGATCTCGACGGTGGGAAACTTCCCCGAGTAGAAGCCGAGCATTCCATCGTCTTTCAGATCGCCGGGATAGAACGATCCCTTCCATTCCTTGAACGCATATCCGCTCGTGCCCGCGAGCAGCTTCACGATACGCGCGTCCGCTTCTCGGTGGCGGCACCGGGCGTCGTGGCGGCCAGGCTGGCCTTCAGCGCCTCCATGAGGTCGATGATCTTGCCGCCACCATCGGGTACCACGTCGGCCGTCGTGATGTCCTGGCCGTCGATCTTGCGCTGGATCGTCTCGAGCACGCGCTCGCGCACGGTGTCCTTGTATTTGTGCGGCTCGAAGCCGTCGTTCGCCGTCTGCTCGATGAGCTGCTTCGCCAGCGCCAGCTCCGCGGGCTTCACCTCGCCGTCGGGGATCGTGACTTCCGTCGTCGGGCGGACTTCGTCGGCGTAGTGGAGCTGCTCCATCACGAGCACGCCGTTGAGCGGGCGAAGGAGCACGAGGTGCTGCTGCCCGCGCGCCGCGTACTGTCCCAGCGCGGCGCGGCCGGTGTCGAGCAGCGCGGCACACAACAGCCGATACGCACGATCGCCGCCCTTGTCGGGGCCGAGGTAGTAGACCTTCTCGAGGTACTCGCGGTCGACCTTCGCCAGAGGGACGAACTCCAGCACGTCGATCATTCCCGTGGCCTTCTCCTCGAGCGCCTTGAGCTCCTCCACCGACAGGACGACATATTGGTCCTTCGCGAACTCGTACCCCTTGACGGTCTCGTCGCGCGTGACCACTTCGTTGTCCTTCGGGCAGGTGTACTGCTGCTTGAGGCGCGAGCCGCATTTCTTGTGCAGCATGTTGAACGACACGCTCGACTTGGACTCGGACGACGAGTACAGGTTGACGGGGACCGAAACGAGACCGAAGGAGATGGTGGCGGTGCCGATTGAGCGCGCTGGCATGGCGGAATCCGTGAGGCCGGAGAAGGAAGGGATGGGAACTCTCACAAACGACGAGCGTGGCCGCAAGTAGTGACGACGCGGCGTCCGCCGACAGCCTCAGTACGTACCGCGCCAAGCGGTCCGCCGACCGCTCGCCGGAGCCGGTCGGCACCGTCTCGCCGCTCCCCGGACGGCTGTTCGTCGTTCACAAACATGATGCTTCGCACCTCCATTTCGATCTCCGGCTCGAGATGGACGGCGTGCTGCGGTCGTGGGCCGTTCCCAAGGGCCCGTCCTACGACATGAACGACAAGCGGCTCGCCGTGAAGGTGGAGGACCACCCGATCGAGTACGGCGACTTCGAGGGGATCATCCCGAAGGGCAACTACGGCGCGGGCGGGATCATCGTGTGGGACCGCGGCGAATGGGTTCCGCTGGAGGATTGGCGCACGGGGCTCGAGAAGGGAAAGCTCCTGTTCGAGCTGCGCGGCTACAAGCTGCACGGCAAGTGGGCGCTCGTGAAGATCAAGAAGAGTGAGCGCGACTGGCTGCTGCTGAAGGAGCGCGACGCGTGGGTCGCGCAGCCCGGCGATCAGTTCGTCGAGACGTCGGTGCTCTCCGGACTGACGGTGGAAGAGGTGAAGGCTGGCCGCACACCGGCCGGGACTCTGCGCACGGCCCTCGAGGAGTCCGGCGCGGTCCGCGCCCGCGTCGACGCGCGCTCGGTGGAGCTGATGCTCGCCGATACGGCGGACGAGGCGTTCACGCGCGACGGTTGGCTGTTCGAGCTCAAGCTGGATGGCTACCGGCTGCTCGCGAGCAAGTCGCGCGGTGAGGCGCTGCTGCTGACGCGCAACGGCAATGACTATACAGCCGTATTTCCCGAGATCGCGCGCGCGGTGAAGGCGCTCCCGTTCGATGACTGCATCGTGGACGGCGAGGTGGTCGTGCTGGATCCGCAGGGCCGCCCAAGCTTCTCGCGCCTCCAGCAGCGCGGCCGGATCACCTCGGCCATCGACGTACGTCGCGCCGCCGTGGAGCTCCCGGCGACGATGTTCGTGTTCGATCTGATCGCGTGCGAGGGATTCGATCTCCGCGGCCTGCCGCTCGACAAGCGGAAATCGTTGCTCATGCAGGCCCTGCCGCCCTCGAAGCTCGGCGCGGTCCGGACACTGGATCACATCGAGCGCGAGGGTGAGGCATTTCTCGCGCAGGTCACCGCGCTGGGCCTCGAAGGCATCATCGCCAAGAAGTCCGACGTCCCATATCGTGGCGGGCGCACGGACTGCTGGTTGAAGATCAAGGCGGAGCAGACGGGCGACTTCATCATCGCCGGATTCACCAGCCCGAAGGGCTCACGCAGCCACTTCGGGGCGCTGCAGCTCGCGGACATGGTCGGTGGAGCACTCGTGTACGCTGGCCGCGTCGGCACGGGCTTCAACGATCGATCGCTCGCCGAGCTGATGGCGCTGCTCGGGCCGATCGTGCGGCGCGATCCCGCGTGCGCGGGTCCGGCGACCGCTCCGGGCGTCGCACCGCTCGCGAGCACCGGGATCCCCGACACGAAAACGACGACATGGGTGGAACCGCGCTACGTGTGCGAGGTGAAGTTCCGCGAGTGGACCCCGGATGGTGTGCTGCGCCACGCGACCTTCCTCCACATGCGCCCCGACAAGGATCCGCGCGATTGCGAGCGACAGCGGTGGGGAAGCCACGCGGAGACCGCGATCGACGCTCCACAGGAAGTCGTCATCGACACGGCCGACCCGCCGCCACCGCCGGCGCCGGCGCCCGTGGAGAAGTCCATCGCCTTCTCCAACCTCAAGAAGATCTATTTCCCCGCCGACCGCTACACGAAGGGCGACCTAGTCGAGTTCTATCGCGCTGCGAGCCGGTGGATGCTGCCGTATCTCCGGGAGCGGCCGCTGGTGCTCACACGTTTTCCCGATGGCATCGACGGCAAGTCGTTCTATCAGAAGGACGCCCCGGAGTTCGCGCCGCAGTGGGCGCGCACCGTCCCGATCTGGAGCGAGGAGACCCAGCGCGAGATCAAGTACTTCGTCTGCGACGACGTGGAGACGCTCCTGTACGTCGCCAACATGGGCTCCATCCCGCTGCACATC
>JBJMNM010000189.1:0-6489 GCA_045804305.1 Gemmatimonadaceae bacterium
CAGGGACGCTTCCACGTGCTCAAGTATCTCGAGGGGCTCGCGCGCGCGATCGAGAAGCTGGGCGGGACGATCTACGGCGACACGAAGGTCGAGAAGATCGAGGGCGGCTCACCCGCGATGGTCACCACGGACGAGGAATACACCGTCGCCGCCGACGACGTGGTGGTGTGCACCAACGGCTCGATCAGCGACATGATGGTGACCCACATGAAGCAGGCGCCGTATCGCACCTTCGTCGTCGCGTTGCGCGTGCCGAAGGGGAGCGTGCCGGACGCCCTCTACTGGGACACTCCCGATCCCTATCACTACGCGCGCCTTCAGCCACTCGACGCCGAGAGCGATGCGTTGATCGTGGGCGGGGAAGACCACAAGACCGCGCACGAGGACGACGCCGGAACCCGGTTCGAGCGCCTGGAGTCGTGGGCACGCGAGCGCTGGCCCAGCGCTGGCGCCCGCATCACGCAATGGACGGGTCAGGTGCTCGAGCCCAACGACTATCTCGCCTTCATCGGTCGCAACCCCGACGGCGCCGAGCATGTGTGGCTCGCCACCGGCGACTCCGGGATGGGGATGACCCACGGCACGATCGCCGGCATCCTGCTCGAGTCGCTGCTCATGGGCCGCGCGCATCCGTGGGCGAAGCTGTACGATCCGAAGCGCATCACCCTGCACGCGCGCGAGCTCGCGACGCTCGCCAGGGAGAACGCCGACGTCGCCGTGCACGTGACCGTCGACTACGTGAAGCCGGGCCAGGTGGACGACGTCACGGCGATTCCGCGCGGCGAGGGCCGCGTGATTCGCCGAGGCGGACACAAGATCGCCGCCTACTGCGACGAATCCGGCCTGGTGCACGAACGCTCGGCGATCTGCACGCACCTCAAGTGCATCGTGAACTGGAACACGGCCGAGAAGAGCTGGGAGTGTCCGTGTCACGGGTCGCGGTTCTCGGCGACTGGGAAGGTGATCGGCGGGCCGGCGACGGCGGATCTCGAGGAGTTGGCGTAACCGTGAACCGTGAACCGTGAACCGTGAATCGAGAACCGATCACTGTTCACCATCGGTGCGTGGCTTCGGAATGGTGAACGTCACGAGAGTACCCGCGCCCAGCGCGCTCTCCGCCCAGATCCGTCCACCATGCTGGGTGACGATGGCGCGGCAGAGAAAGAGTCCCAGTCCCGCGCCGCGTTCCTTCGTCTCGCCGCCGTCCACCTTCACGAACGGCTCGAAGATCGTCTCGAGCTTGTCAGGGGCGATGCCGCGGCCTTCGTCGCGCACGGAGACGAGCGTCTCGCCGTCGCCGTCGCGCACCTGCACGGAGATGGTGCTGCCCTTCGGCGCGTAGTTGGCGGCGTTGCCGATGAGGTTCACCATCACCTGCTCGATGCGGGGGCCGTCGACCCACAGCTCCACGGGCGCCGCGTCGAGCGCGAGCACGAGGCTGCCCTGCTCCACGCGCCCGCGGGTGCGCGCGACGGCCGAGGCGATGAGCGTGGCCACCGGAATGAACGTGGGCTTGAGCACGTCGATCCCCGAGTCGATGCGCTCCACGTCCATCAGGTCGGTCACGAGCCGGTCGAGCCGCTCGGTGTTGCGCGAGACCATGCTCACGAGCATCTGGTCGCGCTCCGTGCGCTGCGCGTTGTTGCCGCGGAGCAGGTCGATGGCGCCCCGGATCGCGGTGAGCGGCGTGCGCAGCTCGTGGCTGGCCATGGAGATCAGCTCGTTCTTGAGCCGCAGCACGCGCACCTGCTCCGTCACGTCGTGGCCCAGGCTGGCCGTGCCGATCACGACGCCTTCATCGTCGCGCAGGATCGTGGCGTCCCAGCGAATGCGCCGCCGCTCTCCGGAGCGGGTGACGATGTCGTGCTCGTGGTGCTCCGGCATCTCGCCGCGCGCGATCATCTCGCGGAACCGCACCGCGATCGCCTCGTCGGGCGGGACGAAGGCGGCGAACCAGTCGGCGCCGAGCACCTCGTCGCGCGCGTAGCCGGTGAGCTCCAGCACGTGGTCGTTCGCGAATGTGATGCGGCCGTTCGTATCCAGACAGACGGCAATCGCGCTCACGGTCTCCAGGACGGCACGGAAGCGGGACTCGCGCGCGCGCAGCGCCATGGCCGCGGCGCGCTCGGCGGTGACGTCGCGGAACGACACGACCGCGGCGTACGGCTTCCGGCTGCGCGCGCGAATCAGCGGGCGCGCGTTCACCGCCAGCCAGATCGGCTCCCCGGTGTCGGCGCGACGCACGCCGAGGATGACGTCCGCCTGGGGCTCGCGGGTGTGGAGCGTGACGAGCGCGGGGTGCGCCTCGAGCGGCAGCTCGCCGCCGTCCTCGTCGATCATGTGCCAGGGCCAGTCGAGCATGCTCCGCCCGATGATGTCGGCGGCGCGCAGGCCGAGCATGCGCTCGCCGCTGGGGTTGATCAGCTCCACGGTGGCGTCGGCGGAGACGATGGCGATCCCTTCGTCGAGCACCTGCACCACCGCCTGATGCTGCGCCTCCACGTGTCGCGCGCGCGACTCGGCCGCCCGCTCCACGCTCACGTCGCGGAAGATCCCCCGCGTCGCCACCGGCACGCCGTCCTCGATGCGGCAGTCGCACTCGCCGGCGACGGCGACACGGCGCCCGTCCTTGGCGAGAAAGGTGAGCTCGATGGCCTGAAGCCCGATCTGATCGCGACGCTCGAACAGCTCGCTGAGCTTCGCGACTTCCTCCTCGCTCGACTCGGGAGCGACGAGCTGATGGATCGTGAGCACGGCCGCGAGATCGGCGTCGTCGTAGCCCAGCGCGCGCTTCCAGGTCTCGTTGACCCACAGCAACCGGCCCTGCATGTCGGTGCTGTGGATCAGGTAGCTGGAGTGCTCGAGGAAGTCGCGGAGGTGACGCTCGCCCGCGCTGGCGAGCTTGTGGGGGGGCATGACGGGAGGACGATCCAGGCTTTCAGCTGTAAGCGATAAGCCCGTCAGCCAGTGCAGGGGACGCCGTAGGCTGTAAGCTCTTGAGCGATAAGCTTCTCGCTGATCCCGTGTGTGAACGAGATCGCGAAACTTGGGCTCGTTGGTAACGAAAGGCGTGAATGCGGTTGTTTGCTAGGGATCAACAACCGCGAGCTTCGGGCATGCAGGACTTCCGCCGACTGAAGGTGTGGGAGAAAGCGCACGCGGTCTCTCTGGACATCGAGCGGGCATGTCTCAGCTTTCCGCGCCGCCAAGGTGCTGTGCTGGCGAATCAGTTGAGTCGAGCCGCGTCCTCAGTTCCCACGAACATCGCGGAAGGCGCCGCAACACGATCGGATCCCGAGTTCCGCCGCTTTCTGAACATGGCGATGAGCTCCGCACTTGAGACGGATTACCACTTACTAAAGGCGCGCGATACCCAACTGTTGGGTGAGGAAAGCTACAGCGAACTGACGGCTCGGCTTCTCGAAGTCCGCCGCATGCTTGGTGGCTTGATCAGGCGCATCAGTGCGAGCATCGAGGCGAGCGCAGTATCACCAACGCCCTCCGTAACCAAGCAGCCCAAGTTTCGCGATGCCGTTCGACCAAGCGATCAGCGAGAAGCTTGAGGCTTATCAGCTTACAGCCTACGGCGTCCCCTGCACTGGCTGACGGGCTTATCGCTTACAGCTTCTGGTGCCGAGCGGTCAGCAGGGCACCTCAACCCACATCCGGGTCAATCCGGGCGATGACTCCGCCCCCACCCTCCCCCCGTGCCGCTCCGCGATCACCCGCACGAACGCCAACCCCACCCCCAGCCCACCAACCCGCCTCCGCCCAAGCGACTCGCGTGCATCGAACTGGGCGAACAGCTCGCGCAGCCGCTCGGCTTCAATCCCCGGCCCACGATCCTCGACCGTGAACCGCACGGCGTCGCGAGTCGGCTCGTCGGACGCGGTGACCATCACCTCCGTTCCGGGGGGCGCGAAGGTCACGGCGTTCTGCACCAGATGCGTGAGGGCGCGGGCGAGCCGCGCGCGGTCGGCGAGGAGCTGGCGCCGCGACAGCGCACGGATCGTCACGGTCGCGTGCGTCTGCTCGCACGCCGACTGCGCGCCGTCGACGCCGAGCTCCAGGAGCTCCTGCGGCGCGACCAGCGTGCGGTCCAGACGCAGCCGCCCGTCGGACGCCGCCTCGAGGTCGAGGCAGTCCTCCACGATGCGCAGCAGTCGAGTCGCGTTGCGGTGCGCGAGACCCACGAGCACGGCGGCATGCGCGGGATCGAGCGACTCCGAGCCGCGGCTCATCATCTCGAGTGCGCCATACACCGCGGTGAGCGGAGTGCGGAGCTCGTGGGCCACCATCGACGCGAAGGCGCGGCGACGCGCCGGCTCGTCCATCGAGTGGTCGATCATGATTTCCCTCTCGGCGCGGGCTGCGGTGCGGGAGTCGACTTGACGCTGCTCGTGCGGGCTCTGGCTCGTGGTTTCGGCGGTTCGACCGGCTCCGGAGGCGGCACGTCGGTGCTGCCCGGCTCCGGCACGTAGCGACGCAGCCGCGGCCGCAGCGCACCGGACCACAGCTTCTGCGACTCGATCTGGAGATCCGACGCATCCTGCATCGCCGGCAGCTCGGTGCCGTCGGCCAGCACGAACCTGAGCTGAACGCGGCGATCGCGCGCGTAGTCGATCGCCGAGGTTCCGGTGCCGTCGCGGCGCCGTGCGCCGAACATCCGCACCACCACGCGGTCGCCATCCACGCCCTTTCCGACGAGCAGCTCGCGCACGCCCTCGGCGCGACGGCCGGAGAGCCAGAGGTTGCTCGTATCGGCGCCGCGCGGATCGGCATGTCCCTCGATCACGAGCGAGACCTCCGGATGCTGGCGCATCGCGTCCGCGACGCCCTCGAGAAGCGCGGCGCTCGGCGCATGCAGCACGTCGGACGCGAGCGCGAAGTGCACGGTGCGCGCGTTCGCGCGGAGCTCGTCGGACGGTGCGACGCGGAGGCCGTCAGGGGGTGTGCGACGAAGCCCGCCGGCCAGGGTGATCGCCGGGTCAGCCAACGTCGCTACCCTCGTGGCGGCGTCGGGGCTGGCCTCGAGCTCTCGCAGGCGTCTCCAGAGGGCTGGGTCCAACTTCTCCATCTTCGCGACGAGCGCGCCGGGTGGGGGTGGGGCCTGGCTCGATGCCACGCGCGTCACGTCCGACAGCGACTCGATGAGCCGCCGTGCCTCGGCCAGAGCGTCGTCCGCTTCGCGCGCGCGTGGTTGCATCACGTAGGTCTCGCGGGCAAAGACGAGCCATGCGCCGGCGCGCGCGAGCACGACGCTCCGCGTGGCGAGGTCGGCGCCATCGTTGCGCAGCAGCGACACGCGCCGGCGTTCCCAGGCGTCGATCGTCGCCAGATCCGCGGCGAGGATCTCGTTCGTCACGCGCCCCTGCATCGGCGCGAGGTCGCCCGGCGATGGGCGCATCGGCGCGCACGCGACTACGGTGAGCAGCAGCACCGCGGCGCCGAGCCGATGCGACATCGAGGACGGGAGGGAGAGATGCGCCTGTTGCATGCTCAGCGCCCTCCGGCAATTCGGTCGCGCCAGAAGCTCGCGGGACTGGTGATGAGGCCTTCCGTGAAGCGCACGCCGATCGTGGCGAACGCGCCGCTGCCGCCATTGGCGGCAAAGTCGCGGTCGCGCAGCGCGCCCATGCGGTAGCCGCCCTCGAGCTCGAGGCGCGGCCCCACGCGCAGCACCGCCGACGGCGCCAGGCTCCACGGCGCCGCGCTGCTCGCCTGCTCCAGCAGCATCCGGCCGTCCACGCGCAGGCGCACGACGCCGTCGCGCGTCATCCCCTGCTCGATGCGCGCACCCAGGTACTGGGCGCGAACGCCGAGCGCCGCGCCGGCGGAGTCGAGCAGCTGATCGTTCGCCGTCCATCGCACCGCATACCTGGCGGCGATCTCGGTGCGCGTGGTGGCCGCCCAGATCGCGTCGGCTGCGCCGAGCAGGCGCTTGTCCTCGCCGGTCGTGCCGAGCACGGAGCTCGCGCCGGTCGCGCCGCTCAGCGGGTTCAGGGTGCGGCGCCACTCGAGCTTGGCCAGCACGTCCACCCTGTTCGAGGCCGCGGGGCGCAGCGCCAGGCCGAGCAGCGAGCGATCCTGCCGGCTGAGCTGCGTGAGGCCCGGCGTGGTCACGTTGTACTGCGACCAGTCGTGCAGCGTGATGAGCGCGGCGCTCGCACCCAGCGGTGCGTCGCCCGAGAAGGTGAGTCGCTGGCCGCGACGACCGTCGCCGTTGCGGGCTTCGCCGTGCAGCACGAGACGCGAGTGATCGCTCGTCGGCAGCCAGTCGAGACCGGCGCCCACCGACCAGCGGTCGCCCTCCGGCCGCGCGAACGGCAGCGCGCGCACCGGATCGGCGAGCGCGGCTTTGCTCAATCCAAAGCGCCGCTCGTACAGCGTGGAGATCGCCCACCCGCCGCCGATCGCCAGGTGCTGATTCCACCCGAGCACCGCGGCGTGCGACGCACGGGTCTCGGCCGCGCGCTCCACGCCACCCCA
>JBJMNM010000190.1:0-10579 GCA_045804305.1 Gemmatimonadaceae bacterium
CACCACGCCGGCCTTGATCTTGGGCGCGATGTCGAGCGCGAGGTTGATCGACTCGCTCCACACTGATGCCGCGAGGCCGTATTGCGTGTTGTTCGCGAGCGCCACCGCCTCGCTCGGCGTACGGAACGTCATGGCGACGAGGACAGGTCCAAAAATTTCCACCTGCGCGATCGTCGACGACGGCTGCACGTTGGTGAACAGCGTGGGAGGGTAGAAGCATCCCTCGGTTGGGCAGGCCCACGAGGGCTGCCACATGTCCGCGCCTTCGTCGCGGCCAGCGGCCACGAGCGACTGGATGCGCTCGAGCTGGACGGGCGCCACGATCGCGCCCATGTCCACCGCCTTGTCGAGTGGGGATCCGAGACGCAGCGTCTCCATCCGTGCGCGCAGCTTGGTGTAGAGCCGATCGGCGATTCCTTCCTGCACGAGCAGCCGGGAACCGGCACAGCACACCTGCCCCTGGTTGAACCAGATCGCGTCGACGACCCCCTCCACGACGGAATCGAGGTCCGCGTCGTCGAACACGATGAACGGCGACTTCCCGCCGAGCTCCAGCGAGAGCTTCTTGCCGGAGCCCGCGGTGGCTTTGCGAATGATGCGCCCCACCTCGGTCGAGCCGGTGAAGGCAATCTTGTCCACGCCATCGTGTGCCACGATGGCTGCCCCCGTATCACCATCGCCGGTGACGATGTTCAGCACGCCTGCCGGCAGGCCGACCGACTCGGCGAGCTCGCCGAACACGAGCGCGGTCAATGGCGTGAACTCGGCCGGTTTGATGACGATCGTGCAACCGGCGGCCAGGGCCGGTGCGACCTTCCACGCCATCATCAGCAGCGGGAAGTTCCACGGAATGATCTGGCCCACGACGCCCGCCCCGTGGTAGCCGTCGAACTCGGCCTCCATGAGCTGTGCCCAACCGGCATGATGATAGAAGTGGCGAGCGACCAGCGGCACGTCGATGTCGCGCGTCTCGCGAATCGACTTGCCGTTGTCCATCGACTCGAGCACCGCGAGCATCCGCGAGTTGCGCTGGACCGCGCGCGCGAGCGCGTACAGGTAGCGCGCGCGACCATGTCCGCCGAGTGCCTGCCACGCCGGAAGCGCCTTGCGCGCGGCCTTCACGGCTGCGTCCACGTCGCGCTTGGAGCCCTCGGAGACCTCCGCCAGCTTCTTGCCGGTTGCCGGGTTCATTACCTCGAAGGTGCTCAACGGCTTGGTCCACGTTCCGCCGATGAAGTGGCCGAACTTGCCGTCGTGCCGTGCGAGCCACTCGCGCGCGGGCTTGTCGCCCTCCGGGGCCGGCCCGTACTCCATGGTGTCGTAGATGTCTCGGACGGATGTCATGTCACACCATGGGATGACGGTGCGCCGCGGAGTAGCGCCCGGTGACGAAATGCTCGAGCTGCCGCTCGATGTCGGTGAGGAGAGAGCTTGCGCCAAAGCGGAAGAGATCGGGCCGCAGCCAGCGGTCGCCAAGCTCGTCCTTCATGAGATAGAGATACTCGAGGGCGTTCTTCGCGGAACGGATTCCGCCCGCGGGCTTGTAGCCCACCGCGTAGCCCGTCTGCTGGAAATACTCGCGGATCATCCGCACCATGACGAGGCTGAATGGCAGCGTCGCGTTCACGCCCTCCTTGCCGGTGGACGTCTTGATGAAGTCGGAACCGGCCATCATCGCGACCATGCTCGCGCGCGCCACGTTTCCCAACGTGGCCAGTTCGCCGGTGGCGAGGATCGACTTCATGTGCGCATCTCCGCACGCGGCACGGAAGAGGCGCACTTCGTCGTAGAGCGCCTGCCAGTTACCGGTGAGCACGTGCCCGCGCG
The DNA here is from genome assembly GCA_045804305.1 of Gemmatimonadaceae bacterium. Lineage (GTDB taxonomy): Bacteria > Gemmatimonadota > Gemmatimonadetes > Gemmatimonadales > Gemmatimonadaceae > AG11. The sequence goes on from JBJMNM010000190.1 coordinate 1,828, forward strand.
TGATCACGATGTCGATCTCCTTCGCGCCCGCGGCGACGGACGCACGGATCTCGCGCACCCGCTCCTCGAGCGGCGAGAGGCCGGCCGGAAAGCCGGTGGACACAGCCGCGACTGGAATGTCGGTCCCCCGCAGCGCCTCGACGGCCGTCGGCACCATTGCGTGGTACACGCACACCGCGCCGACGTGCAGATCGACGTCGCCCATGCCCATGGCGTCGAGCAGATCCTTGCGAACCGGATGGGCGGCCTTCGCCGACAGCCGCCGCACGTTGCCGGGCGTGTCGTCGCCGGCGAGCGTGGTGAGGTCGATCATCGTGATGGCGCGCAGCAGCCACGCGGCCTGCCACTCCTTCTTCACGGTGCGTCGCGTGGGGATCGTGGCCGCCCGCCGCTCCACCGCGCTGCGGTTCACGCGGAGACTCCGCACGATGTCGAGATCCAGCGGCGTTCCGGGGTTGCGCTCCACGTGGGCGTCGCTGAGACGCGGGGCGGCTTCCTTGGGCGGAGCCGGCACCGGCTCCGACGTCGCGAGACGGAGCGCGGGTTCTGTTTTGGCCTGCATGAAGTCCCCGACTGGGATGGGCATGCGGTATGGTTCGCCGCATCCGCAATCTACGAGGGATGGCGCGGCGGCACGAGCGGGAGGACCGAATCCCGATCGCCGTTCGCATCCACGGGCATGTCGAGGGTAACTTCCATCATGAGCTCTCACCCCCCAGACCTCCCGGACGACTCCGACGACGAGTCAGCGGACGAGGCGCCCGACGACGGGCAGGACGAGCAGCCGGACGGGCCGGATGACGCCCCGCCGCCCGAGCCGCGTGGCCCGTTCACACGCGAGAATCCGCTCACGTTCATCGTGCCCGAGCCGCTGCTCCTGCGCATCGAGCGCGTGGACCAGCCAGGGGCGGCACCCGGCGAGCAGCCGGTGGCGTTCACCCGGGCCGGCCCGGGCGAGGTGCTGCTCGCGGTGAACGCGTACCCGTCCCAGCTCGTGGATGCCTTCTTCGCCAGCGACGCGTTCGGCGAGCCGGTGATCGTGGTTGGCGCGGCGTGGGAGGAGGAGGGCGGGGTACGCGGCGAGCTGTCCACGCTGCTGCCCGAGCGAACGATGCGCGCCATCCAGGAGAGCGTCTCTCCGGAAGAGGACGACGACGCGGACGAGCGCGAGCCCTGGGCGGCGTCGGCGCACACCGGGGGCACGCCCTACGAAGAAGTGGTCGGCAGCGATGACGATGATGAGGACGACGAGGACGACGACGAGGGCGGGGAGGGTGACGACGAGGATGACGACGAGGACGCCGAGCCCCACTTTCCGCTCGTCATCGGCGCGGTGCTGCGCTTCGCGGAGAACAGGAAGTTCCCCCGCGACTTCGAGCTCGAGGTGGACGACCTCATGCGCGCCATTCTGGAAGGGCGCGCGATGGACGCCCGCAAGAAGCGGATCGACAACCTGCTGGGCGACCTCTGATCTGATTCGGCACGCAATCTGCTTTATGTGATGGCAGGCCGAAGCCATCTTCGCATGAGCAGAGCCTGTATGCCTGCCCGGTGACGCTAACCCGTCACCGGGCGGTCGTGTCTCGGGAAGCAGCCTCCGCGATAGCCTTGCGGCACGAAGCTTCCTGTATGGACATGCAAGGAAATTTGGCCGAGAGATTTATCTGGCGAGACGGCTGAGCGTGCGCCGCCGCTTTCACCAGCACAGCCGTAGGTGATCTGGTGTCCTGGAGTGTAGATGCGCACGGTCACGTGTTCCCCGCCAATGGCGGGGCCGCCGAAGATCCATATCCACATGTCGTCGTGGACCGGGCAGGCGTGGAGTGGACGGTCCGCGAAGTAGACACTCCGCAGCCCTGGGCCCGTGGCGAACGCTGTCTGGTGCTCAATTCCCGTGAGTGCGTGCGTCGAGTCTGGCGGTATCCGCGCGATTGGCGCTCGCTCGACGCCGACGTCCTGCTGAGGCTGAACGTCGTCGATTGACGGCGGCGCTCCGCCGCGAGGAAACCGGCCGAGCGAGCGCGCCGTAGGGTGATCCGAGTAGACCACATCGGAGCCCCGCATGCGCAAGTTCCTCAAGTTCGCTCTTCTCTCCGCGCTCGTCGTCTGTGTCGGCCTGCCGGTCGCGTTCGCGATCTTCGTGGCGGCCATGGCGATGTTCGGCATCGTCATCGGCATTGGCGGAGCTATCGTGGGGCTCATCCTCGGCGCGCTCAAGCTCGCGCTGATGGTCGCGATCCCCATCGCGATCGTCTGGTTCGTGCTGCGGCGCTTGATGGCCCCGGAGGGGACGTACTGTGCGGTCGGGCGGTCAGGCGTAAACGACAGGACTGTCATCCCGCACTCGCTTCGCTCCTGCGGGATGACTATTCTCAATCGGCCGCGCGACGCCTGACCGCCTGACCGAGTGCGCGGCGTCCCTATATTGGTATATATGGATGACCATGCATTTACCGGGGAGTTCGCGATCCCCGTCTCGCCAGGCCTCGCCCAGGAGCAGGCGCTCCTGTCAGTCGAGGCGCCGCCCGACGTCAGGCCTGTCGACCACCGAACGACCCTCATCGCCGGCCTGGCCGTCCTCGTCGCGGCTGGCGCCGGCCTGGTGGCCCAGCTCCTCACCGCGCTCATCGCGCTCATCTCCAACATCTCGTTCTACCATACGCTGAGCCTCACGCCGCGCTCGCCCGGCGCGGCACATGTCGGCGCGTGGGTGCTCGTCATTCCCGTCATCGGCGCGCTCCTCATCGGCGTCATGGCGCGCTACGGGTCCGCGGCCATTCGCGGCCACGGCATCCCGGAAGTCATGGAGCGCGTGCTGTACGGCGAGAGTCGCATACCCGCACGCGTCATGGTCCTGAAGCCGCTGTCGGCCGCGGTGGCGATCGGCACCGGCGGACCGTTCGGCGCCGAGGGGCCGATCATCGCCACGGGCGGCGCCCTCGGCTCGCTCGTGGGCCAGCTCGTGCACGTCAGCGCCGACGAACGCAAGACACTGCTCGCGGCCGGCGCCGCCGCGGGCATGGCCGCAACCTTCGGCAGCCCGATCTCTGCCGTGCTCCTCGCCGTCGAGCTGCTGCTGTTCGAGTATCGCGCCCGCTCGCTCATTCCCGTCGCGCTCGCGGCGGTCGCGGCCATGGCGGTGCGCGTCGCCTTCCGCGGCACCGGGACCGATTTCGCCATCGGCAGCATCGAACAGTCCCATGGCGAAGCGCTGGTCTTCTACACGCTCATCGGGGCGCTCGTCGGAGTGGCCGCCGCCTACATCACCCGCGCGACCTACTGGGTGGAAGACGCCTTCGAGCGCCTGCCGATCCACTGGGCCTGGTGGCCAGCCATCGGCGCACTCTTTCTCGGCGTCATCGGGTACTTCCAGCCGCGCGTGCTCGGCATCGGCTACGAGAACATCACCGCCATCATCAATCGGGACTTCGTCGGGACGGCCCTCGCCGTTTTCATCGTGGCGAAGTTTCTCGCCTGGGTCATCTACCTCGGCAGCGGGACGTCGGGTGGAACGCTCGCTCCCTTGTTCACGATCGGCGGCGGGCTCGGCGCACTCCTCGGCACCGCCGTCGCCGCGCTCGTTCCCGGGGCGAACATGAGCCCGCAGGTCGCGGCGCTCGTCGGCATGACGGCGATGTTCGCGGGCGCGTCGCACGCATTGCTCGCGGCCGTCGTGTTCACCTTCGAGATCACGCGTCAGCCCTTCGGTCTGTTGCCGCTGCTCGCCGGTGGTACGGCCGCGTACCTCGTGTCGCTGCTGCTCAACCGGAACTCCATCATGACGGAGAAGCTCGCGCGCCGCGGGACCGCGGTGCGCGTGGAGTACACGGCGGACTACCTCGCCCAGCGGCGCGTCCGCGAGAGCGCCAGTGGCGACGTGGTGTCCCTCCGCGCCTGGGACTCCCTGCGCGACGTCCGCGCGTGGCTTTCTTCACACGGACCGGGCAGCTCGCATCAGGGGTATCCGGTGGTGGACGAGTCGGGACTCCTAGTCGGCGTGCTCACGCGCCGCGATCTGGTCGGCAGCACCGAAGACGAGTCGGTCCCGCTGATTGCCCTCGTGCGGCGTAGTCCGGTCGTCGTCTTTGCCGACAACACCCTCCGCGACGCGGCGGACCACATGGTACGTGCAGGCGTGGGGCGGCTGCCGGTCGTGGAGCGGGATGCACCGCGCGTCGTCATCGGCATGATCTCACGGTCCGACTTGTTGGGCGCGCACGCCGACAGGTTGGACGCGGGGCAGCGTACCGAGGGGCCGGTGCGAGTGAAATTGTAGGGTCGGAGCTCTCCGGACCTCGGCGACAAGCCGGTGGGACCCCCGTCGGCTGCGTGACCCCCACCCGGTCTCGTCTGTCTGTTTACGGACGCGTCGACCGCCACACCCCCCATCTTGGCTACTCCCAATCAACTGAGGCGACGCGCGAGCGTCGCCGTGCTCATCGTCGTCGGCGCCGCCGTGGCGACGCTTGGCGTGCTCGTGCGCCAGACGTCGAGTCTCGGCACCGAGGCGACGCTGGTCAACGCGGCTGGCCGTCAGGGGCTTCTCAGCGAACGATTGCTCGCGGCAGCCTTGGCCGCGCGCTCCGCCCCACCACGCGAGCGCGAGCTGTGGGACCGGCGGGTGACCGCCACGTCGCGCGACTTCCAGGACGCGGCTGCCCGGCTCCGCGGCGCTCGCGCGGGCGGACCGGCGTTCCCTGAGGGCTCCCGGGCCGAGAGCAGCTACGTCGAGCTCGCGTCGCTTCAGGAGGCACTCATCGCCTCCGCACACGAGACCTCGTCGACCGGCCGCGCCGCGGCGGCGGATTCGCTCATCTCGCGCCAGTGGCGCTTCGTGGCGGCCATGGAGCGCGTGACCGCCGAGCTCGAAGGAGAATCGGCGCGGCGCATCGACCGATTGGTGCAGGAGGAAGCCGCATGCGTGATTCTCCTCCTGCTCGCCATCGGCTTCGGCATTCGGCTCGCGGCCCTGCCCGTCCAGGAGCGGCTCCAGCAGACCGCGGACGCGCTCGCCGAGAGTGAGTCGCGCAGCCGCGCCGTGCTCGACGCGATGAGCGAAGGGATGCTGCTCACCGATCTGAACGGCCATATCCTCGTGTTGAACCCGAGCGCGCGCCGAATCATCGGCGTCGCGCAGGACGAGGATGACGTGACGCTGGACAAGGTCCTGCCTCGGCTGCTCGACGAGCATGGCGCGCCCATCGCCGTGGACAGTCTGCCGACACGCATCACGCTGCGGACGGGGGAGCCGATCACCAACGCGACGATCGGGGTGCGCGGCACCGATGGCAGCCCGCGCTGGCTGCTCGTGAACACGCATCCGCTCTCTCGCGAGGCCGGCGATCGGCCGCACGCCGCCGTCGCCATCTTCCGCGACATTACCTTCGAGCGCCGGGTCTCCGACGAGCGCGCCGCGCAGGCGGAGGCGCTCGAGCTCCAGAATCGCGAGCTGCTCGCCCAGGCGGACGCGTTGGGACGCGGCGAAGCGCTCTTCCGCTCACTCGTGGACACCGCCGGCAGCGCCATCGTGGGGCTCGACAGGGAAGGCAAGGTGTTCGAGTGGAACCGCGAAGCGGAGGCGCTGTTCGGCGTCGCCCGTGCCGAAGCGATCGGCCAGCCGTACGCGGAGGCGTTCGTCACTCCGCAGCACCGCTCACGCATGCGCGGCGGCATCGCGGCCGTGCTGGCTGGTGAGCCGCTGCGCAATCTCGTGGGTCCGGTGAAGAGCCGGCGTGGCGAAAAGCGCACGGTGCTCTGGAACATCACTCCGCTGCGCGCCGCCGATGGCGAGGCGGCGCACGGGCTGATCGCGGCGGGGCTCGACATCACCGAGCGCGAAGCCTCCGACGAGCGCTTTCGCGTGCTGTTCGAGCGATCGTCCGACGCGCATCTCCTGTACGACGAGCACGGCGTCATCGACTGCAACGACGCCACCCTCCGGATGCTGCGCGCCGACGGCAAGGAGATGGTGCTCGGGCGCAGCCCCATCGACCTGTCCCCGCGCCGTCAGAGCGACGGTCGTCTCTCGGTGGTCGTGGGGGATCAGATGCGGCAGCTCGCGCGGCTGCGCGGCTACCATCGGTTCGAGTGGACGCACCAGCGCATGGACGGCTCGGAGTTCCCCGTGGAGATCACGCTCACTCCGGTGCGCCTCCACAGTCGCGAGGTGATCCTCGCCGTCTGGCACGACATCGCCGAACGTAAATCGGTGGAAGACGCCCTCCGCTCGGCCAAGGACGCGGCCGAGTCGGCGAACCGCACCAAGAGCGAGTTCATGACGCGCATGAATCACGAGCTGCGGACGCCGCTGACGGCGATCATCGGCTTCTCGCGCGTGCTGCTCCAGGGGAAAGAGGGATCGCTCGGGGCCGGCGTACACCGCTACGTGGAGCGCATCCGCGTGAACGGGATGCATCTCCTCTCGCTGATCAATCAGATCCTCGATGTCGCCAAGGTGGAAGCGGGCCGCATGGAGCTCGACTTCGAGACCGTCGCAGTGGACGCTCTCGTACGCGACACGCTCGCCATGCTCGACTCCACCGCAGAGGCGAAGGGGCTCGTCCTGCGGTGTGACCTGCCGCCGCGGGTGGCGCCGCTGATCACCGACGAGGGCAAGCTCCGGCAGATCCTCATCAACCTCGTGGGGAACGCGATCAAGTTCACGAACGACGGTGAGGTGTGCGTGCGCGTGGATGTGGATCCGCTGAGCGGGCGCGCGACGTCGATCGTGGTGAGCGATACCGGCATCGGGATTCCGGCGGAGCGGCAGCTCAAGGTGTTCGACCCATTCGAGCAGGGTGACTCGTCGACCCGTCGCCAGTTCGGCGGCACGGGCCTCGGCCTCTCCATCGTGAAGACCTTCGCGGCGCTGATCGGAGCCCGGATCACGGTGGAAAGCAAGGTCGGTGAGGGAACGACCTTCACCGTGCACCTCGCGACCCCCGAGCTCACCGCGGCCATGCAGGAGCAGCGCAGCGCGTAGCTCACGGCCAATCGAGCGGCCACCTCGACATCACGACCCATCCGACAGAGGGAGCCCGCGTATTGCGGGGTTAATGAAAGCTGGCGTCGACCCCGGTCGCCGGCGCACATTTCTCCGGCCGCCCACCGAACTTCCTCCGCCCTTCCAATGCCGCGCTTCGTCACTGGCCGCGCCTCCGCGCTCGTCGTTCTGTTCTCCGCCGCCTGCAGCTCGTCGAACCCGGCGCCGCAGAGCGCGCCCGGACCCAACACCCCGCGCGGTGCCCGTGCGCAGGAGGGGCTCGACTCACTGCGCCGCAACACGGTGATCGAGAACGATCGCCCCGACCTGCCCGCGCGCACCGGTGTGCTCGTCGTGGCGAACCAGCAGGCGGCGAGCGCCACGGTGCTCAACGCGACCACGCTCAAAACCATCGTCACGCTCAAGGTCGGCCTGGGCCCGCACGAAGTGGCGGTGTCGCCCGATGGACGCTGGGCCGTGGTGACGAACTACGGAACGCGTGACGCCCAGGGTAACTCCCTGAGCGTGATCGATCTCTCCCTCGCCATGCCCGTGGTGTCGCGCACGATCGACCTCGGCGAGTATCACCGGCCGCACGGCGCGGCGTTCGTGGGGAATGGAAGCAAGCTCGTGGTGACGAGCGAGGCATCCCAGCGGCTGGTGGTCGTGGACTTTACGAGCGGCAAGGTGGACACGGCGCTCGCGACGAATGGACGTGGCGCGCACATGGTCGCCGTCACGCGCGATGGCCGACGTGCCTGGACGGCCAACATCGCCGACGGGACCGTCACGGAATACGATCTCGCGCAGCGGACCACCGGTCGCACCTATCCGGCGGCGCCGAACGACGAAGGCATCGCCGCGACGCCCGGCGGTGGACAGGTATGGGTCGGCAGCAACACCGCCCACACGGTCACCGTGCTCGACGCGCGCGACGGCAGGCCGCTCGCCACCCTCGAAGGGTTCGGAACGCCGTACCGCATCGGCATCACTCGATCGGGTCGCTTCGCGGTCGTGAATGATCCGGCGAGCAACCGCATCTGGGTCTACGAAGTCCCAACCCGCGACCGGGTGGCCGAGATCGATCTCGGCCGCGAGCGGGGCCTCGCCGCGGGCGCGGGGGGCGCTCCAGGCCAGGTCGGCGCCGGTCCGGAAGGGGTCACCTTCGATCCGATCGCCGACTTCGCCTACGTCACGCTCAACGGCACCAATCAGGTCGTGGCCGTGGATCTGGCGCAGATGCGCGTGGCCGGGTTCGGATCGGTCGGCGCGGGGCCGGATGGGATCGGCTACTCGGGGCTCGTAGTCCCGAGGCCGTAGCGCGCTGGGTTGCGGCCGGCCTCGCCGGCCGCTTACGCTGGCGGCGCGGCGGCTAGCGCGCGGCTCTTCAACCAATCGATCGTTCCGCCCCACACAGCGGCGTCCTGCAGCAGCAGCGTGAGGAAGTAGGTCGCGACCTCATCGACGGGGTACGCTGCCGCCAACGCGTCCGCGGCGTTCCTCACCTTGGCCGCATCCTGCGCCGGCACGTCTGTGGTGTCCGAGTCGATGCGGCCATCGTCGTTCGGAATGCCGAGCGCGTCGAGAAAGGCGCCCATCATGGGACGACGATGGCCGAGGTGCAGATCAATGAGGTAGGCGCTGAGGAGCTGCACGTCGTCGAGCGGGAGTCGAGCCGCCTCGCTCACGATCTTCGCGCGCGGCCACGTGGCTACGGTCTGTGGGCGGAACTTGAGCGCGCCGGCAATCGCACCGCGTGTCGTCGTCTTC
>JBJMNM010000191.1:0-4155 GCA_045804305.1 Gemmatimonadaceae bacterium
CGGCGCGCCATGCCCCTGGGGTGACTCGAACACCCGGCCAACGGTTTAGGAAACCGCTGCTCTATCCACCTGAGCTACAGGGGCGAAGGCGCTCCCGCGTCGTCGGAGAGCACGGCGATGGCGGAGCGACGCGCCCCTCCGTCGTGGCGTAGCATGGTAAGATAACGGCCATGGCATCGCTGCGCGACCGGCACCACCGCGCCGCTCCTCAGCCTGGCCGAGACGTGCGCTCGAGCACCCGAAGGAACGCGTCCACGATCCTCGGCTCGAAGACCGAGCCGGCACTGCACCGGAGATAGCCGAGGGCGGCGGACCTGGGCCACGCCCGGCGGAATGGTCGATCCGTCGTGAGCGCGCTCCAGTGGTCGACAACGGTGAAGAGGCGAGCCGCCAATGGAATCGCGTCGCCCGCGAGCCCGAGGGGATAGCCTTCACCGTCCCACCGCTCATGGTGGGAATATGGGATGGCGAGAATGGGCTCGAGCAGCGGATCGTCGAGCAGAAGATCGCGCGCGATGACCGGATGCTGTTCCACGATCTCTCGCTCTGCCATCGTGAGTGGAGCGGGCTTGAGCAGCAGCGATGCCGGTATGCCGAGCATGCCGATGTCATGAAGCAGCGCGCCGCGGCGAACGTTGGTGACAGCGGCGTCGTCCAGTCCCAGCTCGCGCGCGAGCTGGACCGCGAGTGCCGCGACGCGGCGGCTGTGTCCTTCCTCGCGGCCCACGCGCTCGTCGCTGCGTCTGGCCCACGCCTCCAGGTCGACATCGTAGGCGCGTCGCTCCTCGACCTTCGATTGCCGATGCCATTCCAGTCGAGGCCGGCTGCCTGCGGGTCGTTGACTACGGCGGGCGATCCAGTAGGCGCCCAGCCCCGAGGCGAGGAGAATCGCGACCACCGCGCTCGGTCCCTCGATCCCCGCAAACGACAGACTCACGAGTGTCACTGCGACACCTGCGCCGATCGCGATCCTCTGCGCCCGGCCGAACAACGGTGCATGAATCATCATCTGATACCGCGAATCGCGTTGAGCGCGTGACCGACGACGGTCCGCGTCGCGGTGCGCCAGCAGTTCATTGGCCTAAGGGACCTTAGACGCTCGGCTTTTCCGCGGCCAATACTTCATTGCTGGCGATGTCATGCCCCGGTGGCCGTCGGCTTCGCGACGAGATCTCGTCGCACCATCGTCCGAGCTGGCCGGATCCGAGCATGGAGCTGCGTCACCTTCGATACCTGATCGCGATCGCCGACGAATCGACATTCGTTCGCGCCGCCGAACGGCTGCGCGTGGCGCAGCCGTCGCTTTCCCGCCAGATCCGCGACCTGGAGACGGAGCTCGGCGTCGAGCTGCTCGAGCGGTCCGCTCGCGCGAACACGCTCACACCAGCCGGCGTGGCGTGCGTGCACGCGGCGCGGCGCTGCCTGCGTGAGCTCGATACGGCGCTCGAGCGGGCGCGCCGTACCAGCCGGGGTGAAGTCGGCCGCTGCGTCCTTGCGATCGGACGGCGCGCCGTCATGACGCGCTCCCTCGCCGACGTCGTCGGGATGGCCCGGGAAGAGCTGCCGGGTGTGGAGATGGCCGTCGTGGAGCTTCAGTTCACGGCGCAATGGGACGCGCTTCGTGACTCGGTCGCCGACATCGGCCTCGGCGCGCCGCCCACCCCCGCGTATCATGAGCTGCGATACGAGACGCTCGCGGTCGACCGCTACGATCACGCGGCGATGGCGGCCACTCACCCGCTCGCGGGTCGTCCGTCGCTGCATCTGTCCGACCTGCGTGCCGAGGTGATCACATTGCTCGACGCGCGGCTCATGGAAGAGCCAAACCGCTTCGTCACCGCCGAGTTCACGCGGCTCAACTTCGCGCCGCGAGAGGTGCGGCGGACGGCGAGTCTCACGACGCTGCTCACCCTGGTGGCCTCCGGGCACGGCGTCACCTTCGCGCCCTCCGAGGAGGTGCTCCGCTTTCCCCTCGGCCTCGTGGGTGTGCCGCTCGAGGATTTCGCCGTACCGGTCCGCTACTGCGCGATCTGGCGCGACTCGGATCAGCGTCCCGCGATCCGATCCGCGCTGGATGTCGTTCGCGCCGCCCATTCGCGTCCCGCGCAGCGCGAGGCCGCCGTCGCTCCGGCGGGCCCCACTCGAACGAAGCCTGGAACTCCGGTGCGCGTCGAGGTGCGGCACCTGCGCTACTTCGTCGCCGTGGCCGAAGAGCGAGGCTTCGGCCGTGCGACGGAGCGGCTGGGGCTCACGCAACCTTCCCTGTCACGACAGATCAACGATCTCGAGCACGACGTGGGAGTCCCGCTCCTGAACCGGTCTCCCCGCGGCGTCGTGACCACGCTCGCCGGCGCGTCCCTGCTCCGCGACGCGCGCGCGTTGCTCGACGGGCTGGATCGGCTGCCTATTGAAGTGCAACGAGCGCGTCGGGGCATGCAAGACCATTGCCTCGTCGGCATCGTACCTACCCCGTTGATCGAGCGCGCGATCAACCTGGTGCTCCGCGACACCGTGACTGCCCTTCCCCACGCCACCATCGATGTCACGGAGATGCCGACGCGCGAGCAGGGTACGCTGATCGAGAGTGGACAACTCGATGTAGGGCTCGGTCATGGGCTCGCTGGCGCGGGCTCGGCGGAACCAAGCGTGATCGCCGAGCAGATCATCGACGACCCGCTGGATACCGCCCTCCTCGCGCGGGATCACGTGCTGGCGTCCAGGCCCTCCCTCGAGCCGCGCGAGCTCTCGGATGTTCCCTTTCTCTTCATCGAGCGCGACAGCCGCGAAGAACTTCATGATCTGGTCATGTCCCGGCTGCGCGAGCAGGGGCTCGAGCCGCTCGTCGAGGCCGGATATGACGGCCTTCACACCGCCTGGGGACTGACCGCGGATGGAGTGGGATGGACCATCGGCACCCACTCGCAACGGAGACAGCCACCCGCCGGTCTCGTCGGCATTCCCCTGAATGGCGTGCACATTCCGCTCGGCGTCGAGCTCCGCTTTCGAAGCGGCGAAGGCCGCTCGCTGGTCACGCACGTGCTCCAGGTCATACGGTTGCACGCCCGCACACTGGAAACGCCGGACGGCGATGCCGTGCCTGTCCTGAAGCATGAGTTGAGTGCCCGCGGAGCCTAGCCACCCCACGCGGCGTTGTTCAGACGAGTGTGAGGCATCGGATCGCAGCGGCTGAAGTATTTCCGCTCATGTCGTCATGCCCCTACCCTGCATGGATCGGTAGCCGCAGCGCGAACCTTCGGCGCGACACCGAGTCCACCAGACGGAATGACGAGGTATGGCGCGACGAACGATCCTCATTGCCGACAGCTCCCCCACGACGGTGCTCTGGGCCCGCATGGTGCTCGAAGCGCACGAATATGACGTGATCTCCGCGCTCGATGGATATGAGGCACTTCAACGCGTGCGAGATGACCACCCCGACCTGGTGATTCTCGACGTCGCCCTCCCGCTGCTGAGCGGGTTCGCGGCGTGCCGCGAGATTCGCGCCCTCGAGCAGGGGCGCACGCTCCCGATCATCATGCTCTCGACATCGAGCGACTCGGCGCTCGTGCTGGAAGCCTTTCAGAGCGGGTGCAACGAATACCTGCTCAAGCCGGCGAGCGTATCCGAGTTGAGCGCGCGCGTGCGAAGCCTGCTTCCGCCACCGTCGCCGCCGTCGACGCCCGCTTCACGGCTGCCATGACCGTCGACGACGAGAAGACGCTCTCGATGCAGCAGCACCTGGATCATCTGATCAAGATCGTCGTCTCGATGCGGCGCCTGCTCGAGGCGCGGGATGAGCGCGACGCGATCGTGGGCGTACGCGAGATCGTGATGAACCTGATCGGGAGCGAAGACTTCGTGGTCTATGGCGCCGTCGCGAAGGGGCGCGCCTGGGTGCCGCTCACGGGCATGGGCAGGAGCCACGAGAATGCGCACGCGGTGGGATCGGTCCCTGGATACGTGACCGACTGGCTGCTCGAGCGTGGGAGTGCGCGCGTGCGCGAGGATGGCAGCGCGATCTGGGGCAACGGCGTGGTCGCCTGCGTTCCGCTCACCCTGGTCGACGGGCTGTACGGTGCCATCGTCATCCATCAACTGCTCTCGCACCGACCGCCGCTCGGTCCGAACGACGAAGAGCTGTTGATGCTGCTCGGC
>JBJMNM010000192.1:0-4759 GCA_045804305.1 Gemmatimonadaceae bacterium
TCTCGCCCCGCACCCCCAAGCAGTCTCGCGCCGGTCTGAGTGAGGGACTGACCAGTAAAGGATGGATGCCAGAATGGTCGATCGGCATGGCGGGCCATTTGGAATCCCACAGCCACTCGGAGTGATCCGCTGGATGTTGGAGCAGTTCCAAGGCTCTTGCTGTTGATCTTGCGACCGGCGCACCAATGCCGTGAAGAAAAAAAGGAGCCCGCTGCGCTGCAGCGGACTCCTCCATGCTCGAGGGGGGACTTGAACCCCCACGCCGGTGAAGGCACAGGCTTCTGAGACCTGCGTGTCTACCAGTTCCACCACCCGAGCGACGATCGGCGCGCGAGCACGCCGGAACAGACTGTGAAATTAATCGGCAGCGGCGGTGCAAGTCAACGCATCGCGTTGCTCCCACTGTGCGGCGTCCCTAAGTTGCGCTGCTGGCTCGCAACGTCGCGCGCCGCGCCCATGCTGCCCATGCCGAAGCCCGAGGACAAGCCGGACACCGAGTCGATCGCCAAGAACCGGCGCGCCCGACACGACTACTCGATCATCGATACCTACGAGGCCGGCATCGTCCTCACCGGGAGCGAGGTCAAGTCGCTGCGCGACGGCAAGGCGAACATCTCCGACGCGTACGGCATCGTCCGGAACGGCGAGATCTTCATCATCAATCTCCACATCTCGCCGTACGAGCGGGCCAGCTACAACAACCACGAGCCCACCCGCACGCGCAAACTGTTGTTGCACAAGCGCGAGATCGGGCGTCTCATAGGTGCGATCGAGCGGCAGGGGCTGACCCTCGTCCCCCTCGAGCTGTACTTCAAACACGGCATCGCGAAGGTGGCGATGGCACTGGGCAAAGGGAAAAAGCTGCACGACAAGCGTGAGGACGCGAAGGCGCGCGACGCCGACCGCGAGATCGCGCGCGCGGTGCGCACCCGATGATCGTCGCGCTCCTGGCTGCGCTCCAGCTCGCCGCGTCGTCGCCCACGACGCCCTCGACCGCGGGCCCGCTCATCGTGAAGGACGCGAGCCGCTCAGTCTCCGTCGCCCTGACCCCCAGCCCCGACGGACCCATGCTGCGCGTCGACCAGCTAAGGCCGGTCGTGCCCGTGACCGTCTCGCACCTGATGGGCGACCGGTGGATGATCATCGTGAAGGGCAAGGCGATCGAGGTCGAGCCGGGCATCCGCCTCGCCAAGGTGGGCGACGAGACCTATCAGCTCGCGGCCGCGCCCGAAATGCGACGCGGCGCCTTGTTCGTGCCGCTTCAGCTCGTCGTGGAGCTCCTTCCGCGGATCGTCGGCAACCTGGCGTGGGACCCCGAGCGCTTCGAGCTCCGCGCCTTCTCGTCGCTGAGCCGCTACGCCGACCGCGACGACGCCAGGGCATCGGCCGCCGCGGCCGCGACGGCGCGCGCCACACCGCGACCACCGGATCGGAGCCGGACCCCTGCATCCGACCTGCCTCCTCTGCGATCGCGTCGCCTCGTGGTGGTCGACGCGGGACATGGAGGCCCGGACGCCGGCATGCACGGGCCGCTCGTGGGCGGCCCGCAGATTCAGGAGAAGACGATCACGCTGACCGTCGCGAAGCGCGTGGGCGCCGCGCTCGGCAAGCGTGGGATCGACGTGAAGTACACGCGCACCACCGACACGCTCATCGCGCTCTCCGATCGCGGGAAGATCGCCAACGACGCGCACGCCGATCTCTTCGTCAGCATCCACGTGAACGCGGCGAACCCCGGCTGGAAGGAACCGGCCGCGGCGCGCGGCTTCGAGACGTATTTCCTCGCCGAGGCAAAGACGGAGGACGCGCGGCGCGTCGAACAGATGGAGAACGAAGTGGTGAAGTTCGAGGCCAAGTCCTCCGCGGCGGCCGGCGACCCGCTCAGCTACGTGCTCAACGACATGGCACAGAACGAGCATTTGCGCGAAGCGAACGACCTTGCCGAGCTCATCCAGCACCGACTGGGGAAGGTCCATCCATCCCCAAGCCGCGGCGTGAAGCAGGCCGGGTTCCGCGTGCTCGTCACGGCTTTCATGCCGGCGGTGCTCGTGGAGATCGGGTTCGGAACCAACGCGGACGACGCCGCATACATGGCGAACGCCGCGAAAGTGGAAGAGCTCTCCGCCGCCATCGCCGACGGCGTGGTGGACTACCTCAAGCGCTATCAGCGACGCGTGACCGCTTCCAGGGATCCCGTGCCGCTCAGCGGGCCGAGCCCCGAGTGAGCTCCACGTCCCCCCGCTCCGCCCTCGCGGTGCAGGTGGCCGGTCTCTCGTTCCAGAATCCGATCGTCCTCGCTGCCGGAACCGCCGCCTACGGGCGCGAGCTGGCCGACGTCGTGAACCTGCGGGCACTCGGCGGGCTGGTCACGAAGGCCGTCAGTCCGCAGCCGCGAGCGGGCGCACCCTCGCCTCGTGTTGCCGAGTTCGCCGGCGGGATGATCAACGCGGTCGGGCTGGCGAACCCCGGCGTGGACGCCGTGCGTCGCGAGCATCTGCCGTGGCTGGCGAGCGGGCTGCCGGAGGTCCGCAAGATCGCCAACATCGTCGGCTTCACGATCGAGGAGTTTGGCGGCGTGGTGGAGCAGCTCGACGCCGCGGTCGCCGAGGGCGGCGAGTCGGCGGGCGCACTCGACGCGTACGAGCTGAACGTGAGCTGCCCGAACGTGAAGGCGGGCGGAACGGAGTTCGGCGCCGACCCGGTGGCGCTCGCCGAAGTCGTGCGCCGCGCGCGCGCAGTCACGCGGCGGCCGCTGTTCGTGAAGCTCTCGCCCACCCTGTCGGACATCGCGAAGAGCGCGGCCATCGCCGTCGACGCCGGAGCCGACGCGCTCACGCTGGTGAACACGATTCCCGGCCTGGTGATCGACGTCGCGCGCCGGCAGCCGGCGCTCGGCTTCGGCACCGGAGGGGTGAGCGGCGCCGGGCTCCTTCCCGTGGGGGTGCTCGCCACGTGGAAGGTGC
This sequence comes from Gemmatimonadaceae bacterium, assembly GCA_045804305.1. Lineage (GTDB taxonomy): Bacteria > Gemmatimonadota > Gemmatimonadetes > Gemmatimonadales > Gemmatimonadaceae > AG11. The sequence goes on from JBJMNM010000192.1 coordinate 2,964, forward strand.
GGAACGCGGTCAGGGTGCCACTCCTCGGGCTCGGTGGCGTGGCCACCGCGGAGGACGCGCTCCAATACCTGATCGCCGGGGCCAGTCTGGTGGGGATCGGGACCGCCATGCTGCGGGATCCGCGCACGCCGGAGCGCGTCGTGAAAGGGCTCGAGCGCTGGTGCGAGGCGAATGGAGTGGCGCGGATCAGCGAGATCGTCGGGACGCTGAAGGTGCCGTCGTGATCGACCGGATGAGTGCGCCGCGGGCGATCCCGATCGTGGCGCTCGACGTCCCGACGGTGCACGAGGCGCTCGCGCTCGCGCGGACGCTGGGCGAGAGCTGTCGATTCTACAAGGTCGGCAGCGAGCTGTTCACCGCGGCGGGGCCAGCCGTGGTGCAGGCGCTCCGCGAGGAGCTCGACGCGGACGTGTTCCTCGACCTCAAGCTGCACGACATCCCCAACACGGTGGCCGGAGCGGTCCGGAGTGCGGCCGGCCTGGGTGTGCGCCTGCTGACCGTACACGCATCCGGGGGAGTGGAGATGCTGCGCGCGGCGCAGGATGCCGCGCAGGGCGCCGCGGCGCGCGGCAATGCCTGTGAGCTGCTCGGCGTGACGGTGCTGACGTCGCTCGACGCGACCACGCTTGGGGCGGCGTGGGGCCGACGGGAGGTGGAGGTGGAGCGCGAGGTGTTCCGCCTCGCCGGCGACGCGGTGACGGCCGGCCTTCACGGGATCGTGTGCAGCGGGGCGGAGGCGGCGCCGGTGCGGGCGGTCTACGGGGATCGGTTGGCGCTCCTGGTGCCGGGGATCCGGCTGGCGGGCGGGTCGGCACACGATCAACGCCGAGTGATGACGCCGGCGGCGGCACAGAGCGCGGGAGCCCGCTATCTCATTCTGGGCCGCGCGGTGACCGCGGCAGCGGACCCGCGGCGCGCCATGGACGCAGTGCTCTCGGAGCTCGCGTCGGGCGTCTGAAGTTGCGGTGTGTGACGGGGTTGCGTGAAGGTACCGCCCCCGTTATCCTACGTGTCTTGGCCGGAAAATATCCACGTTTTGCACCGATGGTGGTCCCGTGAAAGTCCGCAGCAGCGTGAAGCCGATCTGTGAGCACTGCAAGGTGGTGAAGCGCGCCGGCGTGACTCGCATCATCTGCAAGCGCAATCCAAAGCACAAGCAGCGTCAGGGCTGATAGAGAATGGCTCGTATTTCTGGCATCGATCTCCCGAAGGACAAGAAGGTCGAGATCGGACTGACCTATATCTTCGGCATCGGGCGGTCGTCCGCGCAGGAGATCATCGAAAAGGCGGGGATCAGCGCCGAGCAGCGCGTGCGCGATCTCACCGACGCCGACGTGAACAAGCTCCGTCAGGTGATCGAGAAGGAGTACCGTGTCGAAGGCGCGCTCCGGACCGAAGTCGCGATGAACATCAAGCGACTGATGGACATCGGGTCGTATCGTGGCATCCGCCACCGTCGCGGGCTGCCGGTGCGTGGTCAGCGGACGCACACCAACGCGCGCACGAAGAAGGGTCCGCGCCGCGCGATCGCCGGAAAGAAGAAGGTAACCAAGTAACCGTATGGCAACCGGAAAGAAGACCAAGAAGGTGGTCGAGGCGGAGGGCGTTGCCCACGTCAACGCGACCTTCAACAACACCACCGTCACGATCACCGACGCCCGCGGCAACGCGATCGCGTGGGGCTCGAGCGGCAAGGCCGGATTCAAGGGCTCCAAGAAGAGCACCCCGTTCGCCGCGTCCGTCGCGGCCGAGCAGTGTGCGCGTGAGGCGCTGACTGCTGGCGTGAAGCGGGTCCA
>JBJMNM010000193.1:0-4706 GCA_045804305.1 Gemmatimonadaceae bacterium
AATGACTAGAGCATCAATATAACCGATCGGCGCGCATTCTCCCAGTGAAGCCCCTCAAGAATCAGTCCTGAAGCGCCGCCGCACCGATGAATTCGAGCAGCAGGCTCACGAGCTCCTCGGGGGCCTCTTCCGGCACCAGGCGACCCACTCCAGGCAGGCGGACGAGCCGGCTGCCAGGCAGGGTGTCGGCCAGCTTCTGCGGAAAGGCCGCGTCCACCCACGGATCCTTCTCTCCCCAGATGATCATGGCCGGCTGCGGTAGCGATCCCAGCTCCGCATCCTCCATGTCCTCGTCGTCGATCGAGCGAGCGAGCAGGAGCAGGTGGTTGAGTCCCTCGGCACCGACGTACGGCGCCAGGTAGCGGGCCACGAGCTTGTCGGGCATGTGGCTCTCGTCGGCGACGCTGCGGCGTAGCACCTCGCCGAGCATCGGCGCGGCGCCGAGGATGCCACGTGACGCGCGCAGCGCGAAACGAGCCGTGTTCCGCTGCAACGCGGTCACGTCGCCCGCCGGAATCTCGTCGAGGGCGATCGGGTTCACGAGGAAGAGCCGCTCGACCCGCTCGGGGCGGCTCGCGGCGAGCCGGAGCGCGACCGCCCCGCCGAGGTCGAGCCCAACCACGGTCGCCTTTGGGAGACGCAGCGCCGTGAGGGCGCGGTCCACGAGCTCCGCCTGCGACGCGATGCCGAAGTCGGCGTCGAAGGGGCGATCGGACTCGCCATAGCCGAACAGGTCGATCGCGAAGGCCGTGCGGTTCGCCAGGGCGATCTCCGGTGCCACGTCGCGCCACACGAAGCTCGACGTGCCGAACCCGTGCAGGAGGACGATGGGCGCCCCTCCATGCCCGTAGCGCTCCACGTGAATGGAGCCGGGACCTACCGGGATGCGCAGCAGATCGGCGTCGATTGGAGCCTCCTCGTCGTGTCGGGCGTTGCGGAGCCACGGTGTAACGTGGCGCGGCGGGTGCATGCTGGTCGCGGGCACCACGCCGGTCAAGGCCGGCCACAGACAATGCACGCACCGCGCCGCCGCGTCAGGCGGGGGCGCCAGTTGCTAGCGTGATGCGCACCACTCTAGCTTACCATCAGGCGCCGCCGGCGTTGCGCCCATCCACGCGCGTGGCGCTGCCCGTGCCGTCCTACACATCCCCGACCAGACGGCAGCATGTCGGACCAGACGTACGACGACGGGCGCGCCCGTAATCTCGAAGGACTGCTTCGCGCGCTCGCCGAGCGCATCCGCGAGCTCGACGCCGAGGGACGCCTGCTGGCGAATCCGGCCGAGCTCACGCGGCTGATCGGCGACGTGAAGAGCGAGCTTTTTCACTACGAAGTCCGGGCGACCTACGACACCCCTGAAGTGGCGGACAATCGTCGCATCGTGAACGACGCGATCAAGCAAGCCGAGCAAGGCGGAGGCACATGGCAAAAAAGGGAGTGGACGGAGGACGGGGGGGACGACGCCCCGGAGTGGTAACCAGCGCGAAGCGCAGCGGTCCGGGACGGGGCTTCTGGATGGCGCTGGGCGTGGTGTCGCTGCTCGGCATCGGCACGCTGAGCTGGGTGGCATCGCGTCCGAAGGCGGAGGCCGTGCGCATCGATCCGAGCCTGCCGCCGATGAAGGCCCAGGGCTACGTCCGCGGATCACCGTCCGCGCCCGTCGAAGTCATCGAGTTCGGAGACTTCGAGTGTCCCTCGTGCGGACAGTTCGCCACCGTCACCGAGCCCGACGTGGTCGCGCGGCTGATCAACACGGGACAGATACGGATCCGGTACATCGACTTCCCGCTGCGCATGCACAAGAACACCTGGGACGCGTCACTGGCCGCGGCGTGCGCCAACGACCAGGGCAAGTTCTGGGAGATGCACGACGCGCTGTTCGCCAACCAGGACCGCTGGAACACGGAGGCTACGAGCCGGCCGCGCGGTCCCATCGGTGATCTCGCGAAGGGGATCGGGCTCGACATGACGAAGTACGGCAGCTGCATGGACTCGGAGACGCACCGCCCGCAGATCCAGGCGAACCTCGCGGAAGCCGAGCGCCGCCAGGTCCCGTCCACGCCGACGTTCGTGTTCGGCGACAAGATGGTGCCCGGGGCGCTGCCGTACGACCGCTTCAAGCAGTTCGTCGATTCGCTGGCGAAGAGCGCTCCCGCACGTCCGGACTCGACGGCCGCGAAGGGAAACACGCCGTGAACAAGCGGATGCTCTCGGCGCTCGTGTCACTCGCCGGAGTATTCGTCGCGCTGTATCTCGCGCTGTACAAGCTCGGTTACATCGGGACGCTGGTCTGCGCGGTCGGCTCGTGCGAGACGGTGCAGACGTCGCGCTGGGCGACGCTGTTCGGCTTCCCCGTCGCCACGTGGGGAGTGGTGTTCTACGTCGTCGCGCTGGTCGTGTCGCTCTACGGCCTGACCGACGCGATGGCCGACAGCAGGCGCCTGTCGCAGGCACTCGTCGTCATGACGGGCACCGGCGTGCTGTTCTCCGTATGGCTCACATATCTCGAGCTGTTCGTGATCCACGCCATCTGCATGTGGTGCGTGGTCTCCGCCATTCTCGTGACCATTCTGTTCGTGATCAGCGTGCTCGATCTGCGCGAGGTGCGCGCGCTGGACGACGACCGGATGGCCGAAGCGGCGGCGAGACTCCGGGTGACCGGCTATGGGCGGGTGATGCGGAACACGTCCGAGGTGAGCCTGCGGGCGGTCAAGGACGAGAAGGAGGAGTAACCGCTTCCGGCCTACGCCCGCTTCGCGCTCCGCGACCGTGCCTCGGCGGATTCGCCGAGTCGGAGTGGCGGACGCGAGGCGTCGTCGGGAGCGGGCGCGCTGCCGTCGTCGCGAGAGCGGCGGCGATACGGCACCAGATCCTGCCCGAGGATGACCAGCGTGCGTGTCGCAACCGTGCTGGCGAGCGGCTCGGGAATCGACATCTGCCGAACGTAGGAGTCGATCGCCCGGTCGAAGGTCATGTCCTCCGCCAGCGTGTCCACGAACATCAGCGCGTTGTCCACGTGCGAGCGGATGATCGATTCCTCGGCGCGCGCCTGCGCGAGGCGAAGCCGGCGCTCCGCGCCTGGATCGATCTTGCGGGCGAAAATCTTTTCGGGAAACAGGCGCTTGAAGAAGCTCCACATGGATCGCTCGTCCGGTTGAGGCGGGTGATGCCAGCGCACGGAATATACCATGGCCGAACCCGCCGCTGGACAGGGCTACCGGACCGGTGCGGTGAGGCTAGCTTGGGGCGCCGAACAGCGGACGGACGTCCGCACCCACCTCTCCTCCCGCCTCATGCGTCGCTTCTACCGGAATCTGACCGTTCAGGTCCTCGTCGCCATCACGCTCGGCGTGATCCTCGGCCTGATCGCGCCGGATACGGGAAAGGCGATGAAACCCCTCGGCGACACCTTCGTGAATCTCGTGAAGATGGTGATCGCCCCGGTCATCTTCCTCACGATCGTGTTGGGGATCGCCAACATGAGCGACCTCAAGAAGGTGGGCCGAGTCGGCGGAAAGGCGCTGCTCTACTTCGAGATCGTGACCACGTTCGCGCTGACGATCGGTCTCATCGTCGTGAACGTGACCAAGCCGGGCCGCGGACTCGACGTGACCGCGCTGGCCAAGGGCGACGTGTCGAAGTTCGCCGAGCAGGGCAAGGCGATGAGCTTCGTGGAGTTCTTCACGCACATCGTCCCCTCCAGCGCGGTGGACGCATTCGCCAGAGGCGACGTGCTGCAGGTGGTGTTCTTCGCCGTGCTGTTTGGTGTGGCGTTGGCGGCGATGGGCGAGCGGGGCCGGCCGCTGGCGGACGTGCTCGAGCGCCTGTCGGAGGTGATCTTCCGGATCGTGGCGCTCGTGATGAAGGTCGCGCCGATCGGCGCGTTCGGCGCGATGGCGTATACCATCGGCGCGTTCGGCGTGCGCGCGCTCCTGCCGCTCGGCCGCCTGATGCTCGACGTGTACGTGACGATGGCGCTGTTCATCTTCGTTGTCGTGAACCTGATTCTGCGGCTGTACGGGTTCTCGCTCTGGGAGTACCTCAAGTTCATCCGCGAGGAGATCCTCATCGTGCTCGGCACGTCGTCGAGCGAGGCGGCGCTCCCGCGCATGCTCGACAAGATGGAGCGCTACGGCTGCGCGCGATCCGTGGTGGGGCTCGTGATCCCCGCTGGCTACTCGTTCAACCTCGACGGGACGTCGATCTACCTGTCGATGGCGACGCTGTTCATCGCCCAGGCGTTCGGCGTGGACCTCAGCATCGGGCAGCAGCTCACCGTGCTGGGCGTGCTGATGGTGACGAGCAAAGGGGCGGCGGGCGTGACGGGCTCGGGGTTCATCGTGCTGGCGAGCACCCTGTCGGCCATGCGCGTGGTGCCGGTGGAGGGTGTCGCGATCGTGCTCGGCGTGGATCGCTTCATGAGCGAGGCGCGCGCGATCACGAACCTCATCGGCAACGGGGCGGCGACGCTCGTGGTGGCGCGGAGCGAGAACGCCTTCGACGAGACGAGGCGCCAGCTCGCCGTCGAGGAGTTGCACGCCGAGCGCGTGGCGGGAGCGACGGCATAGTGGGGTCCAACGGATCAATCACTGCGACGCCGTCACGGACACCCGCAGCGTGCGCGGCGCGCCCGGCATGATGTTGTTGTTCCCCTGCGCCGTGGCGTAGTAGCCGGTGTCGAACAGATTCTCGACGTTCAGCTGCAG
>JBJMNM010000194.1:0-2594 GCA_045804305.1 Gemmatimonadaceae bacterium
GAGGATGCGCACCGACTGCCGCATCTCCTCCATGCGCACCAGGAAACGGTCGTACACGTCGCCTGCCTGGCCGACCGGTACGTCGAAATCGTACGTCTCGTAGTCGAGATACGGGAAATCCTTGCGGACGTCGTACGCCACGCCGCTCGCCCGCAGCATTGGCCCCGACAACCCATAATTGACCGCCTCTTCCGCCGACATCGCGCCCAGACCGACCGTGCGCCCGACCCAGATCGCGTTCTTGCTGAGCATCGTCTCGCACTCGGCGACGACCTTCGGGAAGGTGCGCACGAAGTTGGCGAGATCGTCCGTCCAGCCGTCCGGGATGTCGGCCGCCATCCCGCCGACCCGCGTGAGGCTCGTGGTGAGCCGCGCGCCGATCCAGCTCTCGAGCATCGTGTACACGCGCTCGCGCTGCTGGAAGATCCACAGGAAGGGCGTGAACGCGCCGATGTCGATGCAGAAAGTCCCGAGCCAGACGCAGTGCGAGATGATGCGCGACAGCTCGGAGGCGATCACCCGCAGCACCTTGCAGCGCTCGGTGATCTCGATGCCGAACAGCCGCTCCGCGCCCAGTGCGAAGGCGACGTTGTTGCCCGGGCTGTTGAGGTAATCCTCGCGGTCGGTCCAGGGGATGATCTGGTTGTACTGCCGGTACTCGCCGATCTTCTCGAAGCCGCAGTGCAGGTAGCCGATGTGCGGAATGCACCGCACCACGGTCTCGCCTTCCAGCTCGAGCACGAGGCGCAGCACGCCGTGCGTGGCCGGGTGCTGGGGACCGAGATTGATCAGCATGTGATCGCTCTCGAGCTCCGGCTCGAGCGCGGGCGGCGGCGTCACGGGGATCAGCTTGCCGCCCGCATCGGTCACGAGCGGCACCCGCTGCGGGCGTCCGCGCGAATCCAGGCCCGTGGTGGAGAGCTCGACCTCGACGGTCCGCTTGGTGGTCGCCATGCGCTACTCTCCCACCTTCTCGCCTGCGCTCAGACGCTGCCGCATGTCGGGCGGCAGGTCCTCGAACGCCTCGGCGATCGAGAGCTCTTCCATGCTGTATTTGGCCTCGGGGTTCTGCGCTAACGCCTGGCGGAGCTGCTCCGACCGGCTGAACCGGCCACGCAGCGGGAAATCCTTCCGCAGCGGGAAGCCTTCCTTGTACTGCTCCCACATGAGGATGCGGCGGAGGTCCGGATGTCCGGCGAAGCGGATGCCGAACATGTCGTAGCACTCCCGCTCCATCCAATCCGCGCCCTTGTGGATGTCCCACACGCTCTGGACCTCGAGCGGCTGCCCCTTCGGGATCAGCGCCTTGAGGCGGAGGAACCGCCGATACGGGAGCGAGCGGAGGTGCCACACCACTTCGATGGGGCGCTCGAGGTCGCGGTACTCCACGGCCGTGATGTCCGAGCAGTAGTCGTAGCGCTGCGACGGATCGTCGTGCAACCAGCGCACGATCTCGTTCACGCGCGTGCGATCCACGATGACCGTCGTCTCGCCCCACACCACGTCGACGCGCGAGATCGCGTTGCCGAAGCGTGTGCCGAGCGCTTCGGCCGTCGGGTTGGCGGCGCCGCCCTTGTACGGCACGTTGGCCGGCGTGACGGGCGCCGGCGCATCGGCGCCGGCGGCATGGCCAGCCAGCACCGGAATGAATCTGTCGCTCACAGTCCCGACCGCGTCTGGTGGATCGAGTTGCCGAACGGTTCCGAGAGCTCATCGATCATGGACGGCGGGATGTAGAGCTGACTGCCGGGATCGGGCTCCATCTCGTTGCGCAGCGACTTGTCCGCCATCCGCTCCTTCTTGACCTTTTCCTGGAGCATCATGATGCCGTACAGCAACGCCTCGGGGCGCGGCGGACAGCCGGGCACGTAGACATCCACCGGGATGATCGTGTCGATGCCCTGCACCACGGCGTAGTTGTCGAACATGCCGCCGGTGGAGGCGCACGCGCCCATGGAGATGCACCACTTGGGCTGCGGCATCTGCTGCCAGATGCGGCGGATCACCGGGGCGAGCTTGAAGGGCACTCGGCCGGCGCAGATGAGGACGTCCGCCTGGCGGGGCGAGAAGCTCATGCGCTCCATGCCGAACCGCGCGAGGTCGAACTTGCTGGCCGCCGTGGCCATGAACTCGATGGCGCAGCAGGCGGTGCCGAACGGCATGGGCCACAGCGAGTTCGCGCGGCCCCAGTTCACCAGGAAATCGAGCTTCGTGGTAACCCAGCTTTCCTGCGATTGAGGATCGACGGTGGTGACGTGAGTGTCCGGACGCGGGCTCAATCCCATTGCAGCGCTCCCTTCTTCCACACGTAGATGAAGCCGACCAGGAGGATGGCGATGAACACCAGCATCTCCCAGAGGCCGAACAGCGAGATGTGTCCGGCGGGACAGGCGCCGGCCACGAGGTCCACGCCGCAGGAGAGCTTCTGGAAGTGTGCTCCCCACGGGATCATGAACACCGTCTCGATGTCGAAGATGATGAACAGGACGGCGACCATGTAGAACTTCACGGAGAAGCGCTCGCGCGCGTCGCCGAGGACCGGCATCCCGGACTCGTAGGGCGTCTGCTTGACCGCGGTCGGCCGGGGCCGCAGC
>JBJMNM010000195.1:0-2751 GCA_045804305.1 Gemmatimonadaceae bacterium
CGCGGCTCGGTCGCCCATCACGCTCAACGACGCGGTGGAAGTGGGGACGCTCGGCGGCAAGGTCGGACGCGTGCTCGATCTCCGCGGCAAGGAGGCGGTGGTGGCGGTGGGCTCGATGAAGCTCACGGTTCCGTTGGCGACCCTTCGGCGTACGGAGCACCCCACGGAACAGGCGGTGAGCTACGTCGGCGACGCTCCGGACGTGCACGTGAGCACGGAGATCAATTTGCTGGGTCTCCGCGCCGATGAGGCGGAGAGCGCCGTGCTCCAGGCGCTCGACAGCGCCATCCGCGCCGACCTCAAGAGCCTGCGGATCATTCACGGCAAGGGAACCGGCGCCCTGCGTCAGGTGGTGGACGAGATGCTGCGGAAGGACACGCGGGTGCGCGAGTTCCACATGGGCACGTGGAACGAAGGCGGCGCCGGCGTCACCATCGCCGTGTTCGCATGATCCCCGACGAGACGGTCGAGCGCGTCCGCGACACCGCCGACATCGTCGGCGTGATCGGCGAGTACGTGGAGCTGAAGCGCCAGGGCGCGGATTATCGTGGACCGTGCCCCTTTCACCAGGGCACGCACCGCAACTTCTCCGTCTCGCCCAAGAAGCAGATGTACTACTGCTTCGTGTGCCACGAAGGCGGCGACGTCTTCAACTTCCTGACGAAGCGTCTCGGCGTGGACTGGCCGACCGCGGTGAAGATGGTCGCGGAGAAGTCGGGAGTGGAGGTCGTGGAGACGCGCTCGCGGCGCGACGCGGAGGCCAAGGACGATCGCGAGCCCTTCTGGGAAGTGAACGGCGCGGCGGCCGAATATTTCACGCGGATGTTGTGGGACGACGAGCCCGGGCGCGACGCTCGTGCGTATCTGGCCGAGCGCGACGTGAGTCGCGAGCTCGCGGATCGCGTGGGTCTCGGGTTCGCGCCGCGCGAGATCGGGCTGATGCGCTCGCACCTCAACACGCTCGGCTTCGACGACGACCGACTCACGCAGGCGGGACTGCTCGTCACACCCGAGGGCGCAAGCGAGCCGCGGCCGCGCTTTCGTGGGCGATTGATGTTCCCGATCTACGATCTCTACGGCCACGTCGTGGGGTTCGGCGGCCGACTGCTCGGGCCCGGCGAGCCCAAGTACCTCAACTCGCCCGAATCACCCGTGTTCACGAAGGGGAAGCTGCTCTATGGGTTGAACTGGGCGAAGCAGGCCGCGCGGCGCGACGAGCGGATGCTGGTCGTGGAAGGGTATTTCGACGCGTTGCGGTTGATCGGCGCCGGTGTGGAAAGCGTCGTCGCGCCCATGGGTACCGCGCTCACCGAGGATCAGGCGAAGCTCATCCGGCGGTACACCGATCGCGTGTACCTGCTCTATGATTCCGACAAGGCGGGGTTGAAGGCGACGTTCCGGTCGGGCGACGAGCTGCTCCGCCAGGGCGCGTCGGTGCAGGTGGTGACGCTCCCCGAGGGCGAGGACCCCGACACCTTCGTGCGCACGCATGGGGCACGCGAGCTGGAGACGCAGCTCACGGCCTCGATCGACGTGTTCGAGCGGAAGATCCAGCTCCTCGAGCGTGGTGGATGGTTCGCCGACCTCCGCCGGAAGCGGCAGGCGCTCGATCGGCTGCTGCCGACGCTGCGCGCCACGAGCGATCCGCTGACGCGGGACATGTACCTCGGCCACGCGAGCGCCGCGGCTGGAGTGACGCGCGAGCTACTGGAGCGCGAGCTGACCGCGCCGGCGCGCGGACGTGTCGGCGCGGGGCGGCCGTCCCGTCCGCCGGAACCGGGCGGCCCCGACGCCGATCCGCGCGAGCAGCGAGGCCGGCCGGCACCGCCGCCAGACGTCCAGCGTGTGCGGCGGGCCGAGCGCCGCCAGGCCGGAGGAGAGCGCACGATCGGCGCGGAGCGTGAGCTGGTGCGCGTGCTGCTGCACCGGCCCGGCTATTTCGAGCAGGTCGTCGAGCGGCTGGGAGCGGAGAGCTTCCGGGACCCGGAGATGCGGCGAATATTTGCCGCCTTGGTGGCGCACGGTCCCGACGCGGGCTTCGACGTCCTCGCCGAGTCCCTCGACGGCGACGCGGTTGTCGCCATGCAGGAGCTGCTGGAGGAGACGGGCGGTCTGGAGCACACCGACGAGGCGATCTCCGAGAGTCTGTCCGCGATGCACGAGCGCGATCTCGTGGGTCGGATGGCGGAGATCGACGCGCTCATGCCGCTCGCGTCGAGCGGCGAGAAGGACGCGCTGACGCGCGAGAAGGTGCAGCTGCGCGACGAGCTGGCCTCCCTCGGGCGGAGACGGCACTGGAAACAGTTCAAGTAATCCCACGCGACAACGGTTATCATCCGAGCAGACGCTGGCCACCTCGGCCGGCACGTCCGCCCCTCACGAGCGATGCACATGCACTCTGACGTCCAGGCTCTGCTCGCCGTTCAGCACGACGATCTGCACATCTACACGCTCGAGGAGCGGCTCGCGTCGCTCGCGCCAAAGCTCGCCATGCTGGAGCGGGAGCGCGGCAAGCTGGCGAGCGCGATCGAGCGGGCGCAGAAGGCGATCGAAGCCGAGGAGTCCCGGCATCGCGAAGCCCGCGGTCGCGTGGACACGCACCGGCAGCTCGTCGAGCGCAGTCAGCGCCAGTACGAGAGCGTGACCAGCCCGCGCGAGGCGAACGCCGCCATGACGCAGCTCGAGCAGACCAAGCGGATGGCCGACGAGAGCGCGCGCGACGCCGATCAGGTGCAGGGACGCATCAACGAG
>JBJMNM010000196.1:0-2330 GCA_045804305.1 Gemmatimonadaceae bacterium
ATGCCGAGTACGAGCGCGCGATCGAGCGGTACATCGCCGGGATGCTCGATCGGGCGTCGAACGCGCAGTTCCTGCACGACGCGGAGCAGTTCGTGACGAGCCTGGAGCCGCAGGGCCGGTGGAACGCCCTGGGCCGCGTGGTCGTTCATCTCATGGCACCGGGCGTCCCCGATCTCTATCAAGGTGACGAGCTCTGGTTCCGCGCACTGGTGGACCCGGACAACCGGCGACCGGTGGACTGGGCCAGGCGCGCGCGCGCGCTCGACGCGATTCAGGACGCGCTCGTGTCCGGCGCCGCGATCGATGGGCGTCGTCTGGCGGACTGGTGCGCAAGGCCTGAAGACGACGGCATCAAGCTGTACATTACTGCACGCTTGCTGCACTTCCGGCGCGAGCATGGCGTCATGATGGCGCGGGCGTCGTTCGAGCCACTCGTCTTTCACGGGCCGCACGCGGGCCGACTCTTCGGCTTTCGCCGCACGTTCGGCGATGAAGAGCTGGTGGTGATCGTGCCGAGATTGACAAGCGGGCTCGGCGGCAGTGTGCCGGTGGGTGCGGTGTGGGGTAGCACGACGGTCGACGTGCCGGCTGCTGTCGCTGGCCGAGCGTGGCGTTGCGAACTGGGTGGGCAGGTCGTTCCATCACATGACGGATCGCTCATGCTCGCCGACGCCATGGCGATACTACCAATGGCGGTACTCACGGCGCGGCGGTCGGACGGTTGAATCCTTCCGTGTTTACGCCGGCTCGGGTTGGGAAACCGAACGAGCTGGCATAGAATACTCGCAGCAAACCCTCCATGGAGAACCGGCGCCCGCCCGCGGGTACGTACGCGAGGCGGACGCTGATTCCCTTTTTGCGCATCATTTTCGAGGCACCATCATGACGTTCGTCCCGACGCGCTCCAGCGTCGCTTATTTCTCAATGGAGATCTGCCTCGAGCAGGCGATCCCCACGTACAGCGGCGGACTCGGCGTGCTCGCCGGCGATACGCTGCGCTCCGCCGCCGATCTCGGCGTCCCCGAAGTGGCCGTCACCCTGCTGCACCGCAAGGGCTACTTCGAGCAGCATCTCGATGCATCGGGCCAGCAGACCGAAACGCCGGTGCGCTGGGAGCCCGAGAAGGTGCTCGAGCCGGTGATGGCGCGCGCGACGGTCACGCTCGAGGGACGCGAGGTGCATGTCGCGGCCTGGCGCTACAACGTTAAAGGGATTCGCGGGCACGAGGTGCCCGTCTATCTCCTCGACACGAACCTCCCCGAGAACAGCGACTGGGACCGCACCCTCACCGATACCCTCTACGGCGGCGACGAGCACTACCGCCTCTGCCAGGAGATCGTGCTGGGAATGGGCGGCGCCGCCCTGCTCCAGAACCTCGGCTACCAGAACGGCACGATCTATCACCTCAATGAAGGACACTCCGCGCTGCTGACCCTCCAGCTCCTGGAGAAGCAGCTCGACGGACGTCCGTCGTTCGAGCTGGAAGAGGCCGACTTCGAGGCGGTGCGCTCGCGCTGCATCTTCACCACGCACACCCCGGTGCCGGCGGGACACGACAAGTTCCCGCTCGCCATGGTGCGCAAGGTGCTCGGCGACGACCGCGTGGCGCTGCTGGAAAGCTGCGGCGGCATCTACGAGGGGATGCTGAACATGACGCACCTCGCGCTGCATCTCACCCGGTTCGTGAACGGCGTGGCGATGCGGCATGGCGAGGTGTCGCGCGGCATGTTCCCCGACTACCCGATCAACTCGATCACGAACGGCGTGCACGCCACCACGTGGACGGGCCCCGACTTCGCCGAGCTGTTCGACCGGCGCATGCCCGAGTGGCGGCGCGACAACCTGTACCTGCGCTACGCGGTGAGCATCCCGCTCGAGGAGATCCGCGAGGCGCATGCGGCGAGCAAGGCCACGCTGCTGGAAGAAGTCGCACGCCGCACCGGCGAGACGCTGGATCCCAGCGTGATGACGATCGGCTTCGCGCGCCGCGCCACGCCGTACAAGCGCGCCGACCTGATCTTCTCGGATCTGGACCGACTCACGAAGATCGCGCGCAGCATCGGCAAGCTGCAGATCGTGTTCGGGGGCAAGGCGCATCCGCACGACGGCGGCGGCAAGGAGCTCATCCGGCGCATCTTCAGCGCGAAGGAGCGGCTCGGCGACATGGTGCGCATCGTCTATCTCGAGAACTACGAGACGTCGCTGGCGGCGAAGATGGTGGCCGGCGTGGATCTCTGGCTCAACTATCCGATGAAGCCTCTCGTGGCGAGCGGCACGAGCGGCATGTAGGCGGCAATCTACGGAGTGCCGAGCTTCAGCGTGTTGGACGG
>JBJMNM010000197.1:0-2413 GCA_045804305.1 Gemmatimonadaceae bacterium
CTCGGCGCCGACTGCGCGATCCTCGACGACGCGTTTCAACATCGGCGCGTGCGCCGCGCCGCCGATTGGGTGCTCGTGGCCGCCGAGCAGTGGCGGGATGGTCTTCGCGCACTTCCGGCGGGGCCGCTGCGGGAATCGGCCGGCGCGCTTCAGCGCGCCGACGTCCTCATCGTCACGCGAAAGAGCACACCGCGCGAGGTGGCCGACGAAGTGGCGGCGCACCTGGCGGGCTCCCTTCGCGATCGGCACGCGGTGGCCGTGTGCCATCTCGCGCCCTATGCGGTCGTCGATGCCGTGACGTCGCATCGCGAGCCTCTGACCTGGCTGAACGGTCGTCGCCTGACGGCCGTGGCCGCGGTCGGCGCGCCCGACCCGTTCTTTGCCCAGCTCGCGGCGCAGGGCGCGCAGCTCGACCCGATCTCGTTCCCCGATCACCACGCATTCGACGCGCGCGACGTCGAGCGAATCGTGCGGTCCGGCGCACGTCACGAGGGCGTCGTCTGCACCCTCAAGGACGCCGTGAAGCTGGTCCCCCTGTGGCCTCGCGCGGGGCCGACCTTGTGGTATGTTTCGCAGCGTGCCGTGATGGAGCGCGGGAGTGCCGTGCTCGACGCCTCACTGGGCGTCATCCTCTCGGCGCGCGTGGGTGCCTCTCCAACTGCCGGCTCTCCCGGCTCGAGTATCAAAGCACATGGCCACCGACCTTCGACTGCCGACCAATAGAATCGTCATGCGGGATAAGGACCATTTCCTCGACGAAGAGAATCCGTTCGAGGCAATGATGAGCCGGTTCGACCGGGCGGCCCAGCTGCTCGACCTCGAACCCGGCCTCTACAAGGTGCTCCGGCACCCCGAGAAGCAGATCATCGTGTCGGTGCCGGTGATGATGGACAACGGGGAGGTGGAAGTCTTCACCGGTTATCGCGTGCTGTACAACACCTCGCGCGGCCCAGCCAAGGGCGGCATCCGGTTCGACACGCAGGTGAACATCGAAGAGGTGAAGGCGCTCGCGGCCTGGATGACCTGGAAGTGCGCCGTGGTGAACCTGCCGTTCGGCGGCGCCAAGGGCGGCGTGATCTGCGACCCGCTCAAGATGAGCGCCGGCGAGCTCGAGCGACTGACGCGGCGCTATACCGCCGCGATCATCCACACCCTCGGCCCCGACTCCGACGTGCCCGCGCCCGACGTGAACACGAACGAGCGGGTGATGGCCTGGATCATGGACACGTACTCCATGCATCACCGCCACACGGTGACGGCCGTGGTGACCGGCAAGCCGATCGAGATGGGCGGCTCGCTCGGGCGTCGCGAGGCCACCGGGCGCGGCTGCATGATCGTCACGAAGGAAGCGCTCAAGCACCTCGGCATGAAGGTGCAGGGGACGACGGTGGCGGTGCAGGGGTTCGGCAACGTGGGCTCGATCGCGGCGCAGCTGCTGACCCGGGAAGAGTGCAAGATCCGCGCGATCAGCGACCGCACCGGCGCCTACTGGAACAAGGCGGGCATCGACGTCGAGGCGGCGGTGAAGTACGTGAAGGAGCACAAGACCCTCGAGGGCTTCAAGGGCGGCGAGCCGATCACGAACGAGGAGCTGCTCACCAGCGACGTGGACGTCCTGCTTCCGGCCGCGCTCGAGAACGTGATCACGAGCAAGAACGCCCGGAACATCAAAGCGAAGATCATCTGCGAGGGCGCCAACGGTCCGACCACCGCCGGCGCGGATTCGATTCTCGCGGAGAAGGAGATCTTCGTGGTGCCGGACATCCTCGCGAACGCGGGCGGCGTCACCGTGTCGTACTTCGAGTGGGTGCAGGATCGCGGCGGGTACTTCTGGTCCGAGGAGACGGTGAACGAGCGCCTCACCGACATCATGACCCGCAGCTTCGCCGACGTGCTCAAGCTCGCGACGCAGCACAAGGTGGACATGCGCACTGCGGCGTACATGCTCTCGATCAGCCGCGTGGCCACGGTGCACCGGCTGCGCGGCATCTACGCGTAACGGGGCGGAGGCGTGCGCCTCGTCGTCGCCGTCGTGGGGAAGCCGCGGGACCGGCACCTCGCGGCGGCGATCGACGAGTACGAGATGCGGGCGGCGCGGTACTGGCCGCTCGACGTCGTGGAGGTCCGTGAAGCGAGTGCCCGAGGCGTGTCCGCCGCGGACGTTCGCGCGCGTGAGGGCGCACGACTCCTGGAGCGCGTGCCTGACGGTGCACTCGTCATCGCGTGTGACGAGCGCGGCGATCAACTCACGTCGGCGGAATTCGCGCGCGTCGTGTCGACGGCCCGCGAGCGCGCGCGGGACGTTGCCTTCGTGATCGGCGGCGCGTACGGACTTCCCGACGAGGTGCGCTCCCGCGCAGGCCGCGCCATCCAGCTCGCGCCCTTCACGCTGCCGCACGAGCTCGCGCGACTC
>JBJMNM010000198.1:0-10293 GCA_045804305.1 Gemmatimonadaceae bacterium
AAACCGGCGTACCCGCAAGGGTATCGTGAGTTCGAATCTCACCCTGTCCGTTCGTCGCTCGGAAAGGAGTCGTGGGGCCCGTCAGCGCGCTGGTCCGGCGAGCATGCGCCGCCGGCGCGCTTGGTTCAGGTGGCGGTGACGTCCATGCAGTGTTGGATCGGTGGCCGAGTGGTTTAAGGCGCACGCCTGGAAAGTGTGTGTACGTGAAAGCGTACCGTGAGTTCGAATCTCACCCGATCCGTCGTCTCATGCAGACCCCGTTGAGCGTTGCGCGCTCGGCGGGGTCTGTGCATTCGTGCCGGTGCGCCGTCCTCCGGCTCGGGCTGGGGCAGTGCGCTCCATTGTCGGCCGGACGTTGCCAATTTGCGCGCGCCGCGTTCGATTCTCCCGGCCTTCATCAGTGAGCCCAATATGCGTGCCTGGAAGCTGATGGCCCTCGTCGGCACCACCGTCATCGCACTCGGCGCTCCGTTGCGCGCCCAGGATGGCAGGCCGACCGGCACATTCGACCTGAAATCCGGTCGCTTCGGCAGGAACTTCGGTGAGGCACAGCGCCCGCCCGACACGCTCACGATCGCGAGCAGTCGAGTGTGGGCGGCCCTGCCGGCCGTGTACGCGGCGCTCGACATCCCGCTCAGCGTCGCGGATACCGGTTCGCACGTGATCGGCGCGATGTACCTGAGCCGGCGTCGCCCCATCGGGGGCGAACGGCTCTCGCGGCTACTCTCGTGTGGCGACAGCAGCTTCGGACCCAATGCCGATCACTACGAGGTGCAGTTCACCGCGCTCTCGCTCGTGACGCCGATCGACTCGGCCCATAGCGCGCTGACCATCGCCGTGAACGGGGTCGCCCTGGCCAACGGGAACAGCCAGCGTATCGCCTGCAACACGACGGGCCGGCTCGAGCGGAGAATTCTCGAGGAGCTGCGAAAGATCAGCGGCAGCTAGCGGCTTCGGTCGCGCCGGACGCCTCGACCCGAAATACGAACGCCCGCGCAGCCAACGCTGCGCGGGCGTTCGTGGGTTGCGTCCATTCAGGGCTTCGTCGGATCGCAGGCGGCCCGACTGTAGTTCGGGTTGTCCTGCTCTTCCTCCTGTGGCACGCGCAGCGTGACCTGGTTGGCGTAGGCCCCGGCCTTGAAGTACGTACCCGTTGGAAACACCGTCTCGGCGCCACGCTGATACTGCCGCACCAGGCGGCGCAGATCACCGAGACGATGGGCCGTGCCGAACAGCCAGAACGCGCGCTCGGAGAAGATCTGGTCCTCCTGCGCCCTCGGCGTGAGCGCCGGCACGAGCGGATCGATGCCCTGCGTCGCGCGCAGGTCATCCAGCGTCTGCAGGGCGGTGGCATAGCTGCCGGCGCGATACTGCGCCTCCGCCTCGATCAGGCGTGCCTCCACACCGCTCGCGTAGGTCACTGGTGCCGAGTAGCTCGAGTACTTGACCGGCGCGAACAGCTCTGTGGAGAAATCGAACGCCGACGTCCCCTCGTCCGACACCTCGACCCGCGGATCCTGCGCCGACACGAACGGCAGACCATTGCCCCCTTCGACGTCCGCGGTGGTATAGCGCGTGGAGTTGTAGGTGAGCGTGAAGATGCCGTTCTTCGTCCGGTCGTCGACCGTGCCGTGCTCGGTCGCCGCCACGAAGCTCGTCGGCACCGCCGCCACGGCCGCGGCGGCCGCGGCGAACTGCCCGTTGTCGAGCAGCGCGCGTCCCTTGCCGACCATCGCCGTGTACCGTTGCGTGCTGCTGCCGGCCGCCGTGGCGACCGCCTGGGCATCAGTGAACGCGGCAATGGCCAGGGCCAGCATGTCCGACGTGCTCTTCGGGCCTCCGTAGATGATGGCGCCGGAGGGATCGATGGTGCTGAACGGCACGCCGGAGCAGTACGTCTCCGCGATGATCGTGTACAGCAGGCCGACTTGATTGAGCGCGCGCGCACGGCCCGACGCGTTGTTCTGCCCCGCGCTCGCGTAGCTGGCCGCGACGTTCTGCGAGCTGCGGAGCGCCTGCATCAGATGCAGCAACACCGTGCCGTTGGACCCGTTCGTGACCTGCACGTCACGGGTGTCGATCTCCTTGTGCGTGCTGAAGTAGTCCGTCGCCACGAACTCGTCGGCGAACAGGCCGCTGTTGAGGACGATGCCTTCGCCGGCGTTGCCGTTGTTGTATCCGGCGTACGCCACGGCGAAATCACCGACCGAACCGGCGAGCAGGGTGGGCAGGGCGGCCTGACCTTGCGTCGCCTCGGGGAGCACGACCTGCGGGGTGGACACGTCGAGGTTGCACGCGCCGGCGAGCGCCAGCAGCGCGAGCGGTATGAGACGCGCCACGCGTCCAGGCCGGCGATTGATAGTGTGCTGTCGAGTCATATGAGGGCAGCGTCCGGTCAGAACGTGAGGGTGAGGCGCGCCGTGTAGTAGCGCACCTGCGGCTGGGTCAGGAAGTCCGTCGAGGTGAAGTTCGTCTGTCCGTACACGTTCACCTCGGGATCGAGGCCGGTGTACTTCGTCCACGTGTGCAGGTTGCGCACGCCGAAGGTGAGCAGGGCATCCGTGGCGCGCAGCGTCTGCAGATACCGCGATGGCAGGTTGACGCCGAGCGAGAGCTCGCGCCACTTCACGAAGCCCGCATCCTCGACGTACGCGCCGACGAAGTTGGACTGATCCGATGCCGCCTCGGCGTTGGCCTGTTCGTCGATCGGCGCCTTGGGGTCGTTCACGCCGCGGCAGGTGCCGAAGGCGCAGCGGAACTGCTCCGTCGCGTTGAACAGCTTGTTCCCACCGCGGTACTCGAACATCGTGGAGATCTTGAACAGCCTGAACAGCGTGAGGTCGCCCGACAGGGAGCCCTGACGCGTCGGCAGCGCGCTGCCGAGGTAGTGCACCTTGCTCTCGTCCATGCTGAAGTACACGGAATCCGGATAGACGCGACCGTTGCTGCCGACATGCACGCTGTCGATCGTCGTGCCCCAGAAGCCGCCGAGGGGGTAGCCCTCCACGTGGCGCTGCGCGAAGCCGAACACGATCGGCTTGTCGGCGCCCAGCGTCTCCAGGCGATTGCGATTCCCCGAGCCGGTGATCGTGAGATTGAGTTGGGTCTGCTCGGTGCGGAACGGCGTGGTGGTAAGGGCGAACTCGATACCACGGTTCGAGACGGCGCCGACGTTGACGTAGCGCTGGACGGGGCCGCCCAGCGAGACGGCGAACGGCTTGAGCACGAGTGCATCCTTCGAGCGCTTGTTGTAGTACGTCACCTCGAGCGTGGCGCGATCCTGAAAGAATCCGGCGTCGAAGCCGAGCTCCGCTTCGCGAGTCTTCTCGGCCTTCAGCTCCGGGTTCGCCAGGTTGCCGACGGTCACACCGGCACGATCGCTGTTGTTGAGCCGCACGGCCACTGGGTTCGAGTACTCCAGGGCGTCCAGGATGCCTGGGCGCAGTCCCGACTCGCCATAGGCGGCGCGCAGGCGGAACTGGCTCAGACGGTCGCCATTCTCAGCCAGCACGTACGAGAGGCTCGCCGCCGGATACTTCACGAGCCCGAAGTTCTTGCCGAACGCGCTGTTCTTGTCCGCGCGCAGCGTTCCAGTGAGGAAGAGGCGATCGCGATACGCCAGTTGTTCAGAGATGAAGCCACCGGCCGTCTTGTTGTCCGCGTACGGCTCCGAGACCAGCCGTTCGCTGTTCACGCCGCCCAGTGTGCCCGAGCCCGCGGTGAGCGTCTTGCCGCTCGCGTACGTGCCGCGGTTCTGCGCCCGCTGATACTGATAGCCGACCTGCGCCACCGAGTTGAGCGACTCGGTCAGCGTGTTACGCGCCGTCAGTGCGTAGTTGGTCGTGATGTTGTTCGTCTCGATGCGGTTTGACTGGCGGCTGCCCAGCACGTCGTCGCCGAAGAAGACCGTGTTCGGCTGGATCGTCTGGTTGTCGAAGCGATTGAGCGCATCGAGGCCGAGCGTGGCGTTGGCGGACAGCCATGGCAGGATGCGCCACGTGCCGTTGACGCCGCCGGTGAAGCGGCCGATCTCCTGACGCGTGTCGATCTGATCGAACTGGCTCGGCGGCAGCGGATTGTAGCCCTGGGTGGTGCCGTTCGCCGGGAAGCCGGCGATGCCGTCGGAGATGACGCCGTAATAGTTGTTGTCGTTCTGCGGCAGCTGCAGCGTGCTCGCGACGTAGCCGGTCGAGATGGACAGGTCCACGTTCGGCGTCGGGTGCGCCGCGAGATTGCCCCGCAGGTTGAGCCGATTCAGGTTGCTCACCGTGTAGATGCCCGCTTCCGACTCCACATCGCTGGAGAGGAAGTACGTCACTGCCGGCAAGCCGCCGGAGACGCTGGCGCCAACCTTCTGGCGACGACCGAAGCGGAAGGGATGGCTCTCTTTGATGGTGTTGTACGCCGCGAGCGAATCGACGGAGCAGTACCCCTTCGCGTCGTAGTAGAGGCTGCAGGTCGGGTTGGGCAGGGGATTCCCCGCGTTGTCGGCCACCGGCCAGCTCGGGATGTCATACAGACCCTGCATCGTCCAGCTGCCGTAGTTCGCCGGGTAGTTGTTAGTCTCCCGGACACCGCCGACTTCACCGATGGCGGTCCAGGTCGCCTTCCCGGAGCTGCCGCGCTTCGTCGTGATCTGGATGACACCGTTGGCGGCGGCCGTACCGTACAGCGCCGCGGCCGCCGGACCCTTGATGACGTCGAACGACTCGATGTCCTCGGGGTTGATGTCGTTCAGGCGCGACGGCGTCTGGCCGCCCACGTCGAGCGAGTTGGACTCGGGATTGTTGTCGATGCGCACGCCGTCGATGATGAGGAGCGGCTCGTTGGACAGCGACATCGAGTTCGCGCCGCGGATGCGTACGCGCGCCCCCGTGCCGGTGGTCCCGGAGCTCTGCGCGACGGTCACTCCGGGAGTGCGCCCGGTGAGCACCTGCGAGAAGTTCTGGATGGCGGTCTTGTCGAGCGCGGCGGCGTCCACACGTGCGACCGACGCGCCGCTCTCGCGACGGCTCTGCTCCGTGCCCGACGCCGTGGTGACGACCTGCGTGAGCACGGTGGGGGCCGCGCTCATGACCGCGTCCTGCGTGACCGTCCCGCCAAACGGCACGCTCAGAGTGCGCGTGGCGCTCTGGTAGCCGATGCGAGTGAACCGCAGGGTGGCAGTCCCCGCCGGCACACCGGCAAGACGATACGTGCCATCGGCGTCGGTCCGCGCACCGATCGCTGTGCCCACGACGAAGACCTGCGCGCTCGGCACGGGGCGACGTGCTTCGGCGTCCGTGACGCGGCCGGTCACGGTGCCCGTCCCCTGCTGGCCCGCGGCGCTGCGTCCGGCGAGCGCGATAACGGAGAAGGTGAAGAGAGAGATTCGGACGAGGCGGCTCATCGAGTACGCTCCATGATGCGTCCATGGCGGAAGGAGGCGCGAGCGGCTGGCTTGCGCGTCAAGGCGAGCGGACGCGGCGCCGCGTCCGTACCGGGTGGGAGAGCTGTCTGGATAACGGGCAGCAAAGAAACGTTGGCACTCATCTGATGCGTGGTGAGACCATGTGTGGTGGCATCGCGTCACGCCGCTTCTATTTTGACCATCGGCCGGCCATATTGCCGGCCATGAGCGAACGCCAGTCTACTGTTCTCGACGCACGTGCGATGGACCGCACCATTCGTCGCATGGCCGATGAGATCGTCGAGCTCAACGAAGGGACCGACGACCTTGTCATTGTCGGCATCCAGCGCCGCGGCGTGCAGCTCGCGGCGCGTATCGTGTCGTCGATCAACGAGCGTGAGGGTGTCGAGGTCGCCAACGGGGCCCTCGACATCACCTTGTATCGCGACGACCTGCAGCTGGTCGGCCCTCGGCCCGTCGTGGGGCCGACCAACCTGCCCGGCGCCATCGACGGCATGCACGTGGTGATCGTGGACGACGTGCTGTACACGGGGCGGACCGTGCGAGCCGCCCTCGACGAGCTGGCAGACTTCGGCCGGCCAAAGCGCATCGCATTGGCCGTTCTGGTGGACCGCGGTGGGCGGGAGCTGCCCATCCAGCCCGACGTCGTGGGCAAGACGGTGAAGGTAGGAACGGGCGAGCGCGTGGACGTGATGGTGAAGGAGCTGGACGAGCGGGACGCCGTCATCATCGCGGACTCGGCCAGCGCGTGACGGCGGGGACCCCTGGTTCACTCGGGAAGGACCTGCTCGGACTCGAGCATCTCTCGGGCGACCAGATCCGTCTCATCCTCGACACCGCCGAACCGTTCAAGGAGATCAGCGAGCGGGCGATCAAGAAGGTGCCCACGCTGCGCGGCTCGACCATCGTCAACCTCTTCTTCGAGGCGTCGACGCGCACGCGGATCTCGTTCGAGTTCGCCGAGAAGCGGCTCTCCGCGGACACGGTGAACGTGGCGTCGTCGGGCTCGAGCGTGAGCAAGGGGGAAACGCTGGTCGACACTGCGCGGAACCTGGAGGCGATGCGGATCGACATGGTGGTCATCCGCCACGGCGCCTCGGGCGCCGCGCAGTTCCTGGCGGAGCGCATCGAATCCAACGTGATCAACGCGGGAGACGGCACGCACGAGCACCCCACGCAGGGGCTGCTGGACATGCTCACGCTGCGCGACCGTTTCAAGCGCCTCGCCGGCCTCAAGGTGTGCATCTGCGGCGACGTGCTGCATTCCCGCGTCGCGCGCTCGAATATCTGGGGGCTGCAGAAGATGGGCGCCGAAGTCGCCGTATGCGGCCCGCGCTCGTTGCTGCCCAGCGCCATCGAGGACTTCGGCGTCACGGTATTCGAGCACATCGAGGACGCCATCCAGTGGGCCGACGCGCTCAACATCCTGCGCCTCCAGCTCGAGCGGATGCAGAGCGGCTACATCCCCTCGCTGCGCGAGTACAACCGCGTCTTTGGCGTGAGCCGCGAACGGCTGGCGCGCGCGCCGAAGGACCTGCTCATCCTTCACCCCGGACCGATGAACCGCGGGGTGGAGATCGACTCCGACGTGGCCGATGGGCCGCACAGCGTGATCCTCAACCAGGTGACGAACGGCGTGGCGGTGCGAATGGCGGTGCTGTATCTGCTCGCGGGCGGCAAGCCCGAGCTGGCCGAAGCGGCGAAGGGCGGAGGCGGCCGATGAACACCGCGCCGGTGTCCCTGCTCCTCAAGGGCGGACGACTGATCGATCCCTCGCAGGGGCTCGCCGAGATTGGCGACCTGCTCGTCACCGACGGCGTGGTGGAGGCGAGCGGGCGCCTGGGCGAGATCCGGCGCGACGCGGGAGCGAACCCGGACGTCATCGACTGCGCCGGCCTCGTGGTCTCACCCGGCTTCGTGGACGTGCACTGCCACCTCCGCGAGCCGGGTCGTGAGGAGGTGGAGACGATCGCCACCGGTGCCCTCGCCGCGGCGGCCGGCGGCTTCACCGCCGTGTGCGCCATGCCGAACACCGACCCGGTGACGGACAATCAGGCGGCGGTGGGCTTCATCATCCGTCAGGCGCAGCGCGCGGGCGGTGCGAAGGTCTATCCGATCGGCGCCATCTCCATCGGCCAGCAGGGAAAGACGCTCGCCGAATTCGGCGAGATGGTGGGTGCCGGCGCCGTGGCGGTGAGCGACGACGG
The DNA here is from genome assembly GCA_045804305.1 of Gemmatimonadaceae bacterium. Taxonomy (GTDB): domain Bacteria; phylum Gemmatimonadota; class Gemmatimonadetes; order Gemmatimonadales; family Gemmatimonadaceae; genus AG11. The sequence continues at coordinate 7,618 of JBJMNM010000198.1, forward strand.
CAAGCCGGTGGTCAGCGCGCAGCTCATGCGCACCGCGCTCGAGTACGCCCGCACCTTCGGCATCCCCGTAGCCGACCACTGCGAGGAGCCGACGCTTGCCGCGAACGGCGCCATGCACGAAGGGCTCGTGAGCGCGCGGCTGGGCCTCAAGGGAATTCCCGCCGAGGCCGAAGAGATCATGGCCATCCGCGACATCCTCCTCGCGCGCCTCACCGGTGGGCACATCCATCTGTGCCACATGAGCACCCGAGGCTCCGTCGAGCTGATTCGCTGGGGCAAGGAGCGGGGCATCAACGTGACGGCCGAGGTGTGCCCGCACCATCTGTCGCTCACGGACGAAGCGGTGGAGGGCTACGATACCAACGCCAAGATGAACCCGCCGCTGCGCACCGCGGCCGACGTCGCCGCGCTCCAGGAGGCGGTGAAGGACGGCACGATCGACGTCATCGCCACCGACCACGCGCCGCACCACTACGACGAGAAGGAGCGGGAGTTCGCCGACGCGCCGAACGGCATCGTGGGCCTGGAGACGGCGCTCGCCGTGAATCTCACCTGGCTCGTGCACCGCGGCGTGATCGATCTCGGCACGCTCATCGAGCGGATGGCCTGCGCCCCCGCGCGGCTCTTCAAGCTGCCGGGCGGCACGCTCAAACGGGGCGCCGCGGCCGACGTGACCGTGTTCGATCCAGACGCCGCCTGGACGGTGGATCCGGCCCGGTTCCGCTCCAAGGGGCGAAATACCCCCTATGCCGGACAGACGCTGCGGGGCCAGGTGGAGCTGACACTGGTGCGCGGCCGGGTCATCCACCGGCGGGGCCAGTAGGCTCGCGCTGGGCGGTCGGGAACCCGGGACCCAATGTGACCGGGGGCACGGCGCCGTCGTCGAAATTCATGGATCGAAAGCGCTTGTCTGACGCAGGGGAGAGCTGATGGTCGGAAATCCACGCGACGATGCGGGGGAGGCAGGCGAATCGGCGCTCACGAGCGTGAGCTCGCTGATGGAGGAGCGCGTGCGCTACGAGGCCTGGCTCCAGGCGCTCAACGCGCGCCGCGCCGAGACGCCCAAGCACGTCTACACCCGCGTGCACGCCGATTACACCGCGCGTCTGGAGGCCGTCCTGTCACGCCTCAACGGGCAGGTCGGGGCGCTCCGCGGCGAGCTGACCACGCTCGCCACCCGCATCGCCACGTTGGACGAGCAGCAGCACCGGGCGCGCGACGAGCGCGCCGAGGCGGAGCTGCGCTCGCACGTCGGCGAGCTGTCGCCCGAGGCGTGGCAGGATTTCCTGACCCAGAGCGACGCGACCATCGCGCGGCTGGCCAGACAGCACGCGCAGGCCACCGAGGCGCTCCGCCGCACCCGCGAGTTCCTCAGCGATGCCGAAAAGCCCGCGACGCCAGTCGAATCGGCGGCGCCCGTCGCTCCGCCGCGCGCGCCGGCCGCTGCGCCGTCTGAGAAGCCCGGGGCGGCCCCCGCACCCGTCCCAGCTCCCTCGGCCCAACCTGCGGCCTCGCCCCCGCCTACGGTAACGGCGGAGATCAAGCCCAAGCCCCCTTCAGGACCGCCGACCCAGAGCGTGCCGCGCCTGCGGCCGCTGCCCGGACGCGAGCAGCCACCGACCGCCGCCCAGCCCGGGCCTCAGGGAACGGGCAAGCCGGGCAACTTCGACGAACTCGCCTTCCTCAGCTCGGTGGTGCCGGGATCGGGTGAGTCACCGCCGGGGGCCGGCCAGAAACCGGCCGGTGCGGTGCCGCGGCCCGGGTCGGCCGGCGTGCCGCGCCCGCCGGCTGCGCCGAGCCGGAACCCGTTCGCGCAGCGTGCGCAGGACAAGATCGTGAACAACGACGGGGCAGTCGTCCCCACGATCGAGGTCAACAAGGTGGGACAGCGCTCCGGCCTGGCCGCCAACGTGAGCGGCAACAACCCGATCGTGCTGCGCGACAAGGCCAACGAAACGGCCAAGACGCTCAAATGCGGCGAATGCGGGGCGGTGAACTATCCGACCGAGTGGTACTGCGAGCGCTGCGGCGCGGAGCTGGCGTCGTTGTAGCCGCGAGCGCGTCCACGGAACGAAAAACGCCGATCAGCGCTGCTGATCGGCGTTTCCGTCGTCATGCGGGTGGCGGACGCGTTACGCGGTCGCCGTGGCGCGCGACAGCTTGCTCTTGTGGCGGGCCGCCAGATTGGGGTGCACCAGATTCTTGCGGGCGGCGCGGTCGAGGAGGCTGATGGCGTTCGTCCGCTCGGCGGCAGTCGCCGTGGGCGCCTTGGCCTTCTTGAGCGCGGTGCGCAGCGCGGAACGCTGGGCGCGGTTGCGTACCGTGGCGGCGCGCGACTTCCGCATGTTCTTCTTGGCGGATGCGATATTCGGCACTAAAGTCTCCAAAAATTCGGTAGAGCTCGCGGATGTCGCGAAGCCCGGAACCTATCGGCGGAATAGAGTGAAGTCAAGCTGGGACAGCGCTTTACTCTCCTCGCTGGCGCCGCTACCTTACGCCCGTTGCGCACCTCTGGCTCGCAGGGTGCCCGCCGTCCTCGCCAGATCCCGGTTGCATACTCTCCAGATCATTCTGCTCGTCGCGCCGGTCCTGCTGTTCTCGGTGATCGCGCACGAGATCGCCCACGGCTACGCCGCGTTGCGACAGGGAGATCGAACGGCGCTCGAGGCGGGACGG